>JAGASB010000198.1 GCA_017621955.1 Clostridia bacterium
GACTCAAGACCTGCTATGGAAGTTTTAGACTTTGTAAACAAAAAATGGCTTCCATACGCAAACGAACAATTAAAACAAATTGCAGCATAAAGGAGATATAGTATGAATTATTTTAGAATTACAGCTTATAACAAAGAACAAAACTACTCTATTATTATGGATTCCTACGGCGCTTACGAAGCATTATGGCAATTTAGTTCTATGCTTGTAGAGAAAGGCTTTTCCATTATAGCCGTTGGTAATCAAGACAAATTTAATGATGGTGATATTCCAAAAGTCACCGAACAAACAAATAAAATTATTCTACGTGCAGAATGCCACAGACAACCTATAAAGAGTGGAAATAAAATAACCGTTGGCGAAAAATCATACACGTTAGCATAATTTAATAACACGTTAAAAGCCGGGCTTTACAGCTCGGCTTTTTTTATGAGTTAACCTTTTACAACTATATTGTTGGATAATAGGAATAATTATAATCTAAAATATAACTACTAAAATTAACAGTCCCCAATCCTATAGACCTTATATCATTCAACGCCCCAAGTAAAGTGCCTTGTATTTTAACTTCTATATCACCAACCGTGTAATCTAATGAAGTAGTATTGTTCAAACTAGTATTAGTTAAATTTAATAACCAAGTATTACCTTCCATTTTTGCAGAATAAAATTTCGAGGAAGCAGTGCACATATTTGAACCATTTTTTAGATTATATGTAACTCCACCTTCTGCCGTAATAAAATCCCCAAATTCAAAATGTATCGAATAAGTATATGTTTCTATATAAGAACTATCCGTTGACGAAGTATATTTTTGTTGCCACATATATGTGATAAACTTTCCAATCGTGCTAATTTCATAATTATATGAAAAATTCCCTGATACATACTCTTTCGTCAGTCTATTATCTACTGTATCCATATAATCTCTAAAACGTTTAGTCATACTTTCCAACGTTTCTTTCCACTTTGCGTATAAAGTAAAATTAGAATCTACCGATAATGGAAATTGTGCAGGAATTGTTTTTTGAGAATCAAAATACCAACCTTCAAGAATATAATTTTCCTTAATACTTGTAGGCGAATACAAGATAACATCTGTGTTCTTTGACTCTACAGCGGAACCACCGTTAGCATTAAATGTAACAGTATAAGGATAAGTGATCGGTGGTGTTTCGCCTGAATCATCATTTTTGCAAGCCGTTAAACCAAATAACATTGTAAAAGACAACAAAACGACTAATACTATTGATAATTTTTTCATCTTATATTTACTCCTTTTTTATATTATAATAAATTTAATCATAAATGTCGAGTATTTTCAAGATACGCCAAAAGCCGTGACAAAAAATCACGGCTTTTTTATTAGTCCTCATTCATAAACTTAACATTTGTTCCCCTTAAAGTTAAATACTTATAAGTCATATTCTCAAATTTATCTGCTATTGCAAACAACAAATGAAGTTCAAAGCAATTATCGTTTACAAAATGTAATTCGGCAGCATCTAAACTTGTAAACTCTGACACAGGGTCGTCAAAGTCCATTATTTTTAACTCAAATTCTTCTTGTTCTATAATTTCGTAATTTTCAACACAAATTATATAACCATCAACGTTTATGAAATAATCTTTTCCTTTTGGTTCTACTTCATACACAATTTCACCCATTACAGAATCTAA
>JAGASB010000199.1 GCA_017621955.1 Clostridia bacterium
AAAGTACGGTGAAATTATCGGTAAAGCTACTTGCGATATTAAAGAAGGTGAATGGGTTCACACGCACAACGTTAAGTCTCACCTTGACGAAAGTTTTGAATATACTTACGACTTTTCGGCTAATTCTTTTCCAAAAAGCAAAAAGACGTTTAAGGGTTTTAAACGTGCACAAGGAAGGGCGGGTATACGAAATGAAATATATATTATTCCGACCGTAGGTTGTGTAAACAACGTTTGTATCCGCTTAGCAAAAGATGCACAAAAATTTGTTGGCGGAAGCATTGACGGAATATTTGCTCTTACTCATCAATTTGGTTGCAGTCAACTTGGTCAAGATAATGAAAACATCAAAAAATTACTTTGCGCAATAGCGTTAAATCCTAACGCAAGCTTTGTTTTGTTTGTAGGGCTTGGCTGTGAGAACAACGGAATGCAAGGGATTAAGGACTATCTTGCACCTTATAATCGCAACAATATTGAGTATTATAATTGCCAAGACGTAGAAGACGAGCACGCTTTTGGCTTGGAAATTCTTAAAAAGTTTGCAGAAAGGGCAAAAGATTTCAAACGTGAAGACGTTGATTTTTCCGAACTTTGCTTAGGCTTGAAATGTGGTGGTAGCGACGGGTATTCTGGGCTTACCGCAAACCCACTTGTCGGTAGGATTTCGGATAAGACGGTTGCCTACGGTGGTAGTGCAATACTGACCGAAGTGCCTGAAATGTTTGGTGCTGAACAACTTCTTATGAACAAGTGCAAAAACGAACAAGTATTTATTCGTTATAAAAAGATGATAGAAGATTTTAAGGACTATTACGTTAAGCAAGGTTTCCCAGTGTACGAAAACCCAAGTCCTGGCAACAAGGAAGGCGGAATTACAACGCTAGAAGAAAAATCACTCGGTTGTATTGAAAAGGCTGGAACAAGCGAAATTGTTGATGTTTTAGATTATGGTGAAATAGTAAAAGAAGTGGGCGTTTCGGCGCTTAACGCACCGGGAAATGACCTTATTGCAGCGACAGCGCTTGCCGCAAGTGGTTGTCAAATCGTGTTGTTTACGACCGGTCGTGGAACCCCGTTTTCAACGTTTGTGCCAACAATGAAGATTGCATCAAATTCACGTCTTGCGTCGCATAAATCGGGGTGGATAGATTTTAATGCTTTCGATATGGACGAAGATGGTTTGTTTGATTTAATATTAAAAACTATAAACGGCGAATATAAATGCAAGAGCGAAGACGTTCGTGAAATTGCGTTTTATAAAACGGGTGTAACTTTATAAGTTTAGCAAACAGTGCATTTTATAATGTCAAATTATTTATGCACAAAATGCAATTTTTTAAGTGAATAAAACAATTTACATTTTTGTTGGTTTATGTTATTATATATAAGCAAACACAAATGGAATAGAACATCAAATTTTATCTATTTATTTGGATAATTAAAGGAGAACGACAATGAGTTATATAAAAGATAATTTTTTGCTTACAAATAAAACTGCTGAAAAACTTTATTTTAACTATGCAAAAGATATGCCGATTTTCGACTA
>JAGASB010000200.1 GCA_017621955.1 Clostridia bacterium
ATAACGGAAAAGAATATATAGAAACGGACAAGCACGATATAAATGAACTTATAGAAATAGTAAATATTTTGCGCAGTCCCGATGGTTGTGAGTGGGATAGGGCGCAAGACTTTAACTCAATGAAAAAGTGCTTGACGGACGAAACGCAAGAAGTGTTATCGGCGATTGACAATAAAGACTATGAAAACTTACAAGAAGAATTGGGCGACGTGTTGCTTCAAGTTGTTATGAATAGCGAAATAGCAAAAGAGCAAGGCATATTTGAGTTTAAGGACGTTGTGCAAACGCTTTGTGAAAAGCTGATACGCCGACATCCGCACGTTTTCGGGGACGTAAAAAAGCCAACCACCCCCGAAGAAAGCCTTGCGATTTGGAAAAGCGTTAAACAAATTGAAAAACAAAGAAAAGAGAAAAAGGACTAAAAATGAAAGTTCAAATAATTCAGCCGTACTATTCACTTAACGGTAAAGAAGAAATAGAAAAGTGTTTTAACGACCAACTTGCGCTTATGGATAAGTGCGACGATAGCGCTGACCTTATAATCTTACCAGAAGCTTGCCACTGTCAAGCGTATATGGGTTCAAACGAACTTTCGTTCAAGACAAAAGAAAAATATAACGAAGTTTTCCACAAAAAAGTTATTGAAACGGCAATTCGTTGCAAAGCGCTTGTTTTTGCTAACTACGGCGATAAAGGTGAAGACGGACTGTATAGAAACGTTACGTTCGGTGTGGATAAAACGGGCAAAACGGTTGCTAAATATTTCAAGGCTCACCCTGCACCCAGCGAAGTGAACGATGAGTTTATGAACAGCGATTACAGTTATGAATACGCTGAGCCGTACGTTGTTGAAATTGACGGAGTCCGTTACGGGTTTATGACCTGTTATGATTTTTATATGTATGAAAATTTTGCTCCGCTTGCAAGAAAGGGCGTGGACATTATTATAGGCTGTTCGCATCAGCGTTCGGATACGCATCAAGCGCTTGAAATAATAGGTCGGTTTTTAAGTTATAACACAAACGCTTATCTTTTGCGTTCTTCGATAACGCTTGGTGAAGATAGTCCTATTTGTGGTTGCAGTATGGCAGTTGCGCCCGACGGGACTATGCTTGGCAATATGAAAAGCAAAGTTGGTATACTTGAAGTAGAAATTGACCCGACAAAGAAGTATTATAAAAAGAAAGGTTTTTACGGAACGACGCTTGTTCCACATTATAAATATATTGACGACGGTCGTCGTCCGTGGCTATACCGTCCTGGTGGAAGCGCTATGGTGGCGCAAGATAAGTTTATGAAATATCCAAGGTGTTGTGCGCACCGTGGGTTTAATACGGTTGCGCCAGAGAACAGTATGGTGGCATTTGGTTCAGCTGTTGCTCTTGGTGCGGACGAAATTGAGTTTGACCTTTGGACGACAAAAGACGGTGAACTTGTATCTTGCCACGACCAAACGTTAGATAGAACGAGCAACGGTACGGGAAAAATTAGCGATTATACCTTAGAAGAATTAAAAGCGCTTGACTTTGGTGCAAAAGCAGATGCACATTTTAAAGGACTTGAAATACTTACTTTTGAAGAAATTCTTAAAAAGTTTGCTTGTCAAGTCGTAATGAATATACACGTTAAGCCTTGTGATGACGGAAAATATAGAGAACGTGTTCAAAAAATAGTTAAACTTTTATATAAATACGACTGCGAACAGCACGCATATATTATGAGTAACGACGATGAACTTCACGCTATTTTTAGCGAAATAGCACCCGAAATATGTCGCTGTCAAGGAGCAAGGGATAAGTTTTGGTGGGAAGTTGTTGACGATGCAATCAAAAACAAGTGCCAAAAAGTGCAACTATTTAAGCCGTACTTTAATAAAGAAATGGTGGATAAAGCGCACGCACACGGAATTATTTGTAACGTTTTCTTTGCAGACACCGAACAAGAAGCGAAAGAGTTTTTGGATATGGGGATAGATACCATATTGACAAACGATTACTTAACAATTTCAAAAGTGGTAAAAGGTTATAAAAAATGATTAAAATAATGTTTGTATGTTACGGCAATATTTGTCGCAGTCCTATGGCTGAATTTATAATGAAAGACCTTGTAAAAAAGAAAGGGCAAAGCGATAAGTTTTTAATAAAGTCATCAGCGACAAGTAGTGAAGAACTAGGTAACCCCGTACATCGTGGAACAAGAGCCGTTCTTGACAAAATGGGCATTTCTTACGCAGGCAAGGTTGCAACAAGGCTTAAAAAGGAAGACTATTATAATTACGATTATTTTATCGGAATGGATTACGATAACGTAAGCGCAATGAAAAGGATATTTGGGGCAGACCCTGAAAATAAAATTTCAATGCTACTTGATTATACTTCTAATCCGCGCGAAGTGGCTGACCCGTGGTGGACGGGCGATTTTTCAGCAACAGAAAGGGACGTTTTAAGTGGTACGCAAGCGCTATATGAATACTTGATAAATAATAAAATAAAAA
>JAGASB010000201.1 GCA_017621955.1 Clostridia bacterium
ATGCTTAGACCAAATCAATGGCAAGATTTGACGGTAAAGGTGTTTATATAACATAAGAATGATAAGGGAAAAACTTAAAAAAATTAAAACTGAATACAACCGCTACGGCGGATAAATATATGGATAACAGTATCGTGATAACAGCCTAAAATTAAACGGGCAATTTGTCGCTAAGGGCAAAAGATAACGAGCACAAGCGAACATCCGCAATCCTAGGTCCTAAATCTTGGATTAAAATTTAGTAAAAACACCATATATTGTGTTTATGAGCCTGCATCTTTTCGATGCAGGCTCAATTTTTACGTTTTTTAGGCGAAAAATAAGCCGAAAAATCGTCAAAAAAACTTTTATTCCACTTAAGTTGAACACTTTACTTTTATTTTTTTGTGTGGTATAATATACATATAAACCATTTCAAGCAAAAAAGGGTAGAAAAAGGCAAAATGACCAATTATAGAGCTATTTTACAGTATCATTATAGGGGAAATACGACGACGCAAATCGCTAAGCTTTGCGAATGTTCGCGTACAACCGTTTTGAAAACGATTAAAAGAGCGAAGGAATGTGGTATTGACGAGCCTGCCTTTGAATTACTGTCGGATATTCAATTGCTTGAAAAACTTTATCCCAAGCGCGTGCGTAGAAGTGGCTACGAAGAGCCCGATTTCATTGCTCTCGAAAAGGATAAAAAGAAGAGAGGGCTTACGGTTTTCGTAATGTGGCGTAGATATTATAAAAGAACGTTAGCCGCAGGCAAAAAACCTTACGGAAAATCGCAGTTTTTCAAGTTGTTTAAGCGGTATGACACGGGTTCTTTTCGATTTGAGTTTCAATATACGGAAACGATGAAAAAAGTGAGCGCGTTAATTTCCGATTACGTTTGTATTCCCTCGCGACTTGGCGAGGGCGTTAAGCGTGCCGCGAAAGAGAAATTCCATTTATGGTGCAAAAAAATGCGCCTAGACCCGCAGAAGATATAGCGTAAGCGAATAACTGATAAAAATTAAAGTAGGATTTGATAGATAAATAAGAATTTGTAGAGATGAGAAAATGAAAACATTTTACACAAGTGAACGAGAAATATGGCGTCAATGGCTCGCCGATCACTTTGAAACGGAGAGCGAAATATGGTTTGTATTTCCGATGAAGGAATCAGGTGATAAGGCGCTTTCCTACAACGACGCCGTGGAAGAAGCGCTATGCTTTGGTTGGATTGATAGTACCATAAAACACATTGACCCTACGCATCGCGCGCAGCGATTTACACCGAGAAAGAAAGGTAGTCCGTATTCACGGCCGAATATAGAAAGACTGATTTGGCTTGAAGGACAGGGGATGCTTCATCCAAGCATAAGAGATTTTGTATTGCCTTTGATTTGTACACCGTATATTTTTCCTAATGATATTATTGATTCTATAAAAGATGACATTGTTGCGTGGGAAAACTATGAGAAATTATCCGAGCCATACAAACGCATTCGTATTGCTTACATTGATGCGGCGAGAAAACGCCCTGACGAGTTCAAAAAACGACTTAAAAGTTTTATTAGAAAGACTCATGACGGAAAATTGATTGTCGGTTTTGGCGGAATAGACAAGTATTATGGTTAAAACGTCAAATTCCAATTTATCGAGATGATAAATAAATCATGCGTTTGCAAAAAACAAAACATTTAATCATTAAACTTTTACAAAAGAGGTCAGATGTCCCAAAACGTGGACGTTTGACCTTTGCTATTTTCTTTGAAATTTTATATAATATATGACGGAAACTGTCATATTTATTATGATATAATAAGGACGGACAATAGAGTTGCAATCTCGCGGTTAAGCGAAATAGAGTACGACCTATTTTTTTAAAAATTTTAAAAATTTTTTTGACGAAAATCTATTGAATTTTTGTATTTTATCGCCTTATATGAAAAATTACGGCTAGTGTCGGCTAAAAAACAGGGTTTAATATAGGGTGAAATTTTGTTATGGTTGGAAGGGAAAAATGGCGAAAAAAGACTATGGATATTTTTATTTTTTAGACGAAAACGGTACCCTTCAGATGCGGAAGTTGACGGGAAGAAAGCGCAAAGAAGTTCTTAAAAATTATTTGCGCCGCCGCAGTGGGCGTGAAATGAAGTTAGAGACTATCGCAAGCGCTTTTAACGTTTCTACTCGGTCAATGCAAAAATTATTGAAAGAGTTGGAGCAAGAAAAGGTAATTCGCCGTGAAGCTACGTACGACGAAAGCGGCAGGCAAAAGGCTAACCGTATCGTTTACATAGGGGACAAGCCACGGCTTACGGGTAAAGAATTGCAAATTGAAAAAGTTTGTGCGCAAGATAACCCGTTAAAACTTCGTGATTTTCGTTGGGAAGGCTATTGGCACTTAGATAACGACAAATTATTTTTCAATTACGAAGACTGTTATGGTTGCGACGGGGCTATTCCCGAACTAAACGCTCGTGCGCGCCGAAACGGCTGTACTTCCGTATTTGAAGACCCCGAAGAGTTTTACGACGCTAGCGAATACGTTGACAAGAAAGCCGAAGCAATTAATAGTGAATCTCTTTCAGGAGAAGAGACTTTTATTAAGTCTAATAATAATTCATAGCCACCATTATCTAAAAACGCTTCTGCCTTGTTTTTGTTAAAGATTTCAGGATTTCTTTTAAAGAAGTAGCTTAAAACAACGGCATAGATATGTCGCAAAACTATTTTTCGATTGTCTATTTTGAATACAGGCGGTTTAACTTTGCCTACAATAATTTTTGCAGGCTCATTAAAGTACGTAAAGTCGTGGGAACTTAATTTTGCATAAGTAAGCGAATACGCTGCCGAGTTTTTACTTCTACCTGCACGACCTGCACGTTGAGCGTAGTTTGCCGCCGTAGGTGGAACGTTTCTTAAGAAAACTGTTTCCAATTCACCAACGTCTACACCCATTTCAAAGGTAGTGGAGCAGGACAATGCGTGGATATGGTTTTTCTCGAATTGTGTTTGGAATTTTAATCCTTCTTCTCTTGATAATTGTGCCGTATGTTCTTTTATCAAAAGTGCTGTTAAATCTTTCTTTTGATACAACCTTAAATAATGGTTGTTTTCAAACAACTTTTCAGGGTGTATTTCAAACAAATTCCCGCCACAACCATTTTCTAAACATTTACCGTTTACGTTGTAAACGGAAACCTTGCCACATTTATCACATTTATACCAATGCGCCGATTCATCTCCATATACGCGGACTTGATAATTTTCAATGGGCATATAGTAGATATTTCCGTTGCCACGAACTAAACGATATTTGTTTTCAGGATTTATTAACCACTTATCGAAATAGTCCCCCAAAAATTCATTTGCTCGTTTTTCGTCCGACTGTAAAATGCTAGCGATTAAACGCACACGACTATTGGGATAATAAGAATCTACTTTGCCTTCACGATTACGCGCTTTCCAACTCATAACGTATCTATCCGTAGATGCCGTTTTTTGCAATATTACAGCTTTTTGTTTGTCGGTGTAGAAAATATACTTTCGTTCATCAGCATCAAAACAGAACTTGTCAGGATTTCCTATAACATAACATCCATCAAGCAAAAGTGTTTTATTATCAAAGAAATCCACGAGATAAATTTCAACGTCATATTCGCCATCTATTATATCTTCTTCAAAGGTATCTATAATAG
>JAGASB010000202.1 GCA_017621955.1 Clostridia bacterium
GCCTTTTCAAACGTGTCTTCACCATACATATCGTCTTTAAGTTTAACGTCAATATAGTTAGAAATACTACCAGCACTCTCTTTTGGTCCAGCGATTGACGACGCTCCTATGATTACAGGTTTATTTTTAAAATAAATAGTCCTTTTCATTAAAATATCCTAAATCCTATAAAATATAATATTCCAACCAAAACACTGCTTGCGATACCAAAAACTATAATCGGTCCAGCAACCACGAACATTTTTGCAGCTGTGCCATAAATATAGCCCTCAGTCTTAAACTCCATCGCAGGTGAAACGACCGAGTTTGCAAAACCCGTAATCGGTACTATTGACCCACCACCAGCAAATTTACCTATTCTATCATATATACCAAGTCCGGTTAAAAAAGAGCCTAAAAATATCATAATCATTGATACAAACGAAGAAAGCTCATCACCCGACAGACCTAAACCAAATTCAAGCAAATACCTAAAAGTTTGACCTATCATACAAATTAATCCCCCCACGCAAAAAGCGTGAATTAATGAACGTTTTTGATTAGTTTTGGGGGAAATTCCCTTGACATATTGTAAATAGTTCTTGTTTTCGCAGTTTTTAGAAGTTTTCATTTTTTATTTCCTTTTTTGAAAAGTTTTTTATTAAAATTTCACGCTCGTCATTAGTCCTTAAAAGTTCAAATTCTTTTAGTTTTCTCATAAACTTAATATGAGCTTAAAAATTTTTAATATACAAAAAACACGACTAAAATTTTAGCCGTATTTTTTCAATTATTTTGCTTTCTAGTCTTGATACTTGAACTTGCGAAACTCCTAGACTTTCCGCAATTTCACTCTGAGTTCTATCTCTAAAATATCTTAATATTATAACCTTTTTTTCTCTTTCATCTAAACTTTCTATAATACCGCTTAAATGGATTTTGTTTAAGGTGGTTTCTTCTTCGTCAACGTATGAAATTTTTTCAATTAGCTCTTGCCCCTCTTCCTCGTCATCAAACTTTTCATATATTGAAAGTGGCATTTTTGAACTATCCATTGCAATTACAACCTCTTCTGCTGTAATATTAAATTCTTTTGCTATCAGTTCAACAGTTGGCGAATCATTGTGTTTTAGTTGATACTCGTCAACAAAGCGATTTATTTTATTTGCAAGAATTTTAAGCGTTCTTGACACCTTTATCGCCCCGTTATCACGAATATAACGTTTAATCTCACCTATAACCATAGGAACTGTATAAGTTGAAAATTTGACACCAAAACTCTCGTCAAAATTGTTAATCGCTTTAAGAAACCCTATACACGAAATTTGATACAAATCATCATATTCAACACCTTTATTCTTAAAACGTCTAATTATACTTTTTATTAATGGTGAATTATTCTCAAAAATTATTTTCTTTGCGCTTTCATCACCATTCTTAGCTTTTCTTATGTAATCAAGTAATAGTTCTTGATTTAACATTTCGCCCCTTACGCATTAGTTTTAATTTTTTTAGCCATATAAACCTTAGTGCCACACCCTTTTTTAGAAACAACCTTAACTTCGTCCATAAAACTTTGCATAATTGAAAATCCCATACCAGAGCGTTCATCTTCCGGACAGGTAGTATAAAAAGGCTCTAAGGCTTTGTCTACGTCGTTTATACCTATACCATTGTCATATATATTAATATGTATTACGTCTTGACACAAAGATGCCTCCATTGTTATTTCACCATTTTGACTGTTTTTATATCCGTGAACAATTGAGTTTGTAACAGCCTCGCTAACAGCAGTTTTAATGTCAGAAACTTCTGCTATGCTAGGATTCAGTTGCAAAACAAAACACGCAATTACGCTTCGTGCAAACGACTCATTTTGAGATTTTGCATCAAATTGGATTCTCATTTTATTATTTACCATAAGCACTCCTTAATATTTAGGCATTATTTTATATAGCCCAGCAAGTTCTATTACTTTTTCCGTCCCAACCGAAGCACCGGATATGTACGAAGGAATATTTAATTGTTTTAACTTTTTATATCGTCCTATTAATAAACCTATCCCCGTGCTATCCATAAACGATAACCCCGATAAATCAAATACAACTTTATTTGAGTTTAAATTATCCATCAAAAGTTTATCCAAAATTATTTTGGCATTAGATGCCGAACATTCATCAAGCTCGCCGTATACGTACACAGTAAGCGCCGACAATGTCTTTTTATATTTAATTTCCATATAACACTCCTTAATCGCTACGCATTTAAGAATAACATTATTCATAAGAAAAATATTGTCAATAA
>JAGASB010000203.1 GCA_017621955.1 Clostridia bacterium
ATGTCCGCTAGTAACGCTTTCACTAGTAAAGAAATTTTTCATAAAGTCCTCTTTTGCTTAACTAAAATTACGATATTGTTTTATTTAAGTTATAAAATAACTTTTACTATTATACACTAAATATGTTTTCGTGTCAATAAACTGACGCTCTAATAACAAATAAATTGTCAAAATTAACCTTTACTTTTTTTATAATTCGACAAAACATTTTATCATTGACTTTGGTGTCAATTTTTTATTTTTTTAACCAAATTCACTTGACAGTTTTTATAATTATAAATATAATTAAAACAGTTGACTTTCGTGTCAAAAAAAAGGAGAATTATGCCCAAAATTGAAGAGCAAAAAAACGTTGCACGGTGCGATAGGAAAAACCAAATCGTACACGCAGCCTTAAAAGTTTTTTGTGAAAAAGGTTTTGACGGTGCAACCGTAAACGACATAGTTAAAAAAGCCAAGTGTAGTCACGGTTTATTCTATCACTATTTTAACAGCAAAAATGAAATTTTTAATGCAGTTACAGAATATCGTGGCAAGAATATGATGGACTTTCTTGACCAAGTTATTTCAACCAAAGATAACTACGTTGAAAAGCTTTTTAAACTCACCAAATATACGTTTGACAATATTAAAAATGACGAAATTTTTGCATACCGTTATTACTTTTTTGTGTCAACAGTGTTTGCAAAAGCAGAGTCCGGTATGCTTCCGCCCAAGTGTAAAACTCCCCCACATATTAAGATGTTTTCTTTTTTTGAAGACGGAATTAAATCGGGTGATTTTAGAAGTGATTATCAAGCAAAAGAATGCGCTAAGTTATACAACTCTATCATTCAAGGCGCAACGCTAAACTTTATACTTTGTCCAAAAGAATTTAAACGGGATTTTGAATTCCCAAGTATTGAATTTGTTATAGATATTTTTAAGAAGGAGAAACAGTAATGAGTAAAAAACAAAAAAGCACTGATACAAACGGCGTATTCTTTGCTGTTAAAACCTTGTCAAAGTCAATAAGAGAATATAGAAAACCTTCACTTTTAGCGCCCCTTTTCGTAGCGATAGAAGTTATTTTTGAATGCCTTATTCCCTTTGTTATGACCTTGCTTTTAGGTGCAATGGACTATATAACTAATAATCCGCAAAACCCCAACCCCCTTTCAGTGCAAATAGTGAAACTTATTTTTGGCAACTCTACCCCCGTATTGCTGACCACTATATTATGGTTTGGGCTTGCACTTATCGTGTTGGCATTACTTTCACTTATGTGCGGTGCCCTTTCTGGTAAATTTTGTGCTATCGCTTCAAGTGGATTTGCTAAAAATTTAAGAAAAGATATGTATTACAGAATACAAGACTTTTCTTTTTCTAACATTGATAAATTTTCATCTTCAAGTTTGATAACAAGACTTACTACCGACGTTATGAACGTTGAAATGAGCTATATGATGATTATAAGAACTGCCGTTCGCTCACCGTTTATGCTTATATTTTCAATGGTAATGTCCTTTACAATCAACTCTACTATGGCGCTTATATTCCTTTGCACAACGCCTATACTTGCCACGGGTCTTATTCTTATAATGACAAAAGCCGTGCCTTTCTTTAACAGAATATTCAAAAAATACGATAAGATGAACGAATCTGTTGAAGAAAACATAAGCGGTATGCGTGTGGTTAAATCTTACGTCAGAGAAGATTACGAAAAGGAAAAGTTCAATAAATCTTCCTTAAACGTTAAAAACGATTTCACAAAGGCGGAAAAAATTATAGCATTCAACGGTCCACTTATGAACTTTTGCATCTATACAGGTCTAATATTAATTTATATGTTAGGTTCGTATCTAATTATTGATTCAAAAGAAGCATTGCTAAAAATGACTGAACTTCAAAGCTTTATGACCTACTCGTTCCAAATGCTAATGTCGCTTATGATGTTGTCAATGATTATGGTAACGATGATTATGTCTGCTGCGTCTGCAAGGCGTATCTCGGAAGTGCTTAATGAAAAAAGTTCAATCACTTCACCTGATAGTGCCGTTACCGAAGTTAAAGACGGAAGCGTTGAATTTTCAAACGTTTTCTTTAAGTATTCTACAAAGGCTGAAAAGCACGCCCTATCCAACATCAACATTAAGATTAACAGTGGTGAAACGGTGGGGATTATCGGTAGCACGGGTTCAAGTAAGTCCACCCTTGTTCAACTCATCCCCCGTCTATACGACGTTAGTGAAGGCTACGTCAACGTCGGCGGAGTAAACGTTAAAGATTATGACCTTGATACTCTTAGAAATTCTGTTGCGATGGTTCTTCAAAAGAACGTTCTATTTTCTGGCACGGTTAGAGAAAATATGCAGTGGGGCGATAAAAACGCCACCGACGAACAAATACAACAAGCTCTTGACCTTGCACAAATTGGCAATATGGAATTAGATAAAATTATAGAGCAAGGTGGTGTAAACGTTTCGGGCGGACAAAAACAACGCTTATGTATTGCAAGGGCGTTACTTAAAAAACCAAAAATTCTTATTCTTGACGACTCTACTAGCGCTGTCGATACCAAGACCGATGCGCTTATAAGAAAGTCGTTTAAAGAGTATATCCCCGAAACGACTAAAATAATTATTGCTCAAAGAATCGCATCTGTTCAAGATGCCGACAAAATTATTATTATGGACGGCGGAACAATTTCGGCGTTAGGCACGCACCAAACGCTTATGGAAAATAATGAAATTTATCAAGAACTTTACCGTTCACAAAACAATAAAGAAAGCGACGGAGGTGAAGTTAATGGCTAAACCAATGAATATGCGTGGTGGCAAAGGTCAAATGAGAGGCGGTCCTAGACCAAAGGCAAAAAAAGGCACTCTAAAACGTGTATTAGGTATGCTTTTTGCAAGAAATAAAGGCTATATGTCTATTGTTTTTGTGTGTATTACCATAAGCGCTATTACCGGCGTTACATCTTCGGTGTTTTTAAGAAAGTTGCTTGAACTCGTCGACCAAGGTATAAAATCAAGTTATTCTGCTGTTTGTCAGGATTAATTACCTTGTTTATTACAATGGGCACGGTTTATCTAACTTCTATCATCTGCAACTTTATACAAACTCGCACGATGGCAACCGTAACCCAAAGTTTCTTACATCAAATAAGAACGAGCGTGTTTAACAAGATGCAGTCGCTCCCTATTAGATATTTCGACACGCACCTAACGGGCGACATTATGAGTTCTTATACCAACGATACCGATGCGCTTAGGCAATTAGTATCGCAAAGTATCCCTAGTTTATATTCGTCGTTAATTAGTGTTACAACCTTACTTGTTATTATGTTTACTTCAAGCATTTGGCTATCGCTAGTAATTTTCTTAGGTATTGTAATAATGTTCATTGTTACCAAGACGGTTGGTGGAAACAGTGCCAAATATTTCGTTAAACAGCAAGTGTCACTCGGCGCAGAAGAAGGCTACGTTCAAGAAATGATTCACGGTCAAAAAGTAGTTAAAGTGTTTTGCCACGAAGATGAAAGTAAAGAAAAGTTTGACCAAAAGAACGACCAACTTTGCAAAGATGCTACAAGCGCACATACTTTTGCAAATATACTTATGCCTATTATGGGTAACCTTGGTAACATTTTATACGTTCTTTTAGCGTTCATAGGTGGAATTTTA
>JAGASB010000204.1 GCA_017621955.1 Clostridia bacterium
GTATTGGAATGGAATATTTTATTAGCCGAAGATTTTGAGGCTTTTAAGGTTCAAGTAGCAGATTATTTTTCTACGTTAATTAGCAAAGAAAACTTTGTTGCTTACGGACAACTTTTAGGTAGAATATGTTTAGTTTTAATAAAGGTGTTAGCAATAGCAATACCGTGTATTTTAGTTTTAATTTTTGCGTTGAAAAAGTTGTATAAAAGCAACAATAATAAGCACAACAAAGATACTGTTCCGTTAAGGGTGTTCAAATGGATAACAAGTAAAACTTATCAACCTATAAAGAAGCTTATTACGTCATATATTTTATTTCTAAAAAGGTATAGATTCATATGGATATTATGGCTTGTTTTATGGGTAATACAACTCAATCTTGCAAGTATTGTAGTGGCATTTTTTGCATATTATTTTTACTTCTGCGTGTCATTTCAGTTTGATACTATATACACACAGATATGTAAACTATTTATAGATTTGCAAGTGTTCTTGACAACGTTTCCGTGGTGGGTTTTGCTTATTCTTGCACTAGTTTTATTTGGTAGATTTAGGCGCAGGATAGCATTATCAAAATTACGCCGTATGGAAGCAAGAAATTGTGGGTTTATAAATGAACTACCGATAGTTTCAATGACTTGTGGAAGTATGGGGCGCAAAAAAACCACCATGATAACGGATATGGCTTTATCGCAAGAAGTAATGTTCAGGCAGAAAGCGTTTGAGTTGTTAAGGAAGAATGATATGAAATTTCCATATTTCCCGTGGATAAGTTTTGAAATGGACTTGCGAAATTGTATGGAATATGGAACGGTATATAATTTAGCAACAGTAAAAGAGTGGATAAACAAGAAAAGGCAAAGGTATGAAGTTAATGGAGATGAAAATAAGCGTTTATACGGATATGATATAAAAAGGTATGGAATGACTTATGACGACGGACTTCGTATATGGTATTTGTTTGATATTTTGAGTATATACGCACAACTGTATTTCATTTATATCATAGAGAGCAGTTTAATGGTGGCGAATTACTCTATAAGAGAAGATAACGTTCTTTTAGACGAAGGAAATTTTCCTATGTGGGCTACAGACTTCTTTCCAGATGAAACTATGGACGGGGGATACCACGCCCATATACTTGACTTTGACGTATTAAGACTAGGTAAGAAGGTAATAGAAAACAACCCTAATGCAGGTAGTTTTGAATTTGGGGTAGTTGTTATTTCCGAAGTCGGCAAAGAACGTGGAAACAATCTAGAGTTAAGAGATGTTAAAAAGCAAACGGATGAAACTAATCAAAAGAATGACCTTTTTAACAGTTGGCTTAAAATGTGTAGGCATAGTGCTACGGTAGATAATTTCCCTTTTGTTAAAGTGTTTACAGACGAACAAAGACCAGAAAGCTGGGGTGCGGATGCAAGAGATTTGTCAGACGTTATAACTATCGTTGCGTCCGGTAGTCAAAGATTGGCTTTACCATTTTATATCTATGAAGAAATGTTAACGGAGTTCATTTTTGATAGATTCATAGGCTTATATTATGACTTTAGATATAGGCGTGGTGATAATACTTTACTTGTTCACTTGCTAAAAAGCGTTGCTTCTTGGCTTTTTAAGCGTAACGCAAAAATCTATAATAAGTATGGGTATAGCGTTTCGTATATAGAAAAAGAACGTGGAACGTTTGACGGTAGGGTTGAGAAGAAAAAGTATTTTATTATGAACAAGAAAATTTATAGTAAAAGGTTTTCTACTGACTGCTTTAGCGATTACTTTAACGATATGGCTATGAAAACAAAAGTCGGTTTAAGAGATTATTTAGAGTATGTAGGAGAGAAAGCCACCGTAGAAGAATTAAAATTGCAGAACAGTTA
>JAGASB010000205.1 GCA_017621955.1 Clostridia bacterium
AAATTATCTATCTTTTTCTATCGTTTTATAAAACCTTGTCAATAATTTTTTGCAAGAAAAAGAACTTGGACGATATATCCAAGTTCTAATTTTCTTTTGACCGCTTGAAAGTGCAATTTCCTATAAATTTTTAATGTTTCAAAAAATCCCTTATAGGGAACGCCTTTCATCATCTCTCTTTTCTTTTTGTTTACGCATATTTTATAGATTGAATTTTTCGTTGCCAACGTAATGATTCCATCTTCTTCTTTTATATCACCCAAACTTGTGATTAAATATTTATCTTTATCTTCTACATACAAAAAACGCTTATCTGGTTTTATTTCATCCATACAAATAACAATGCGACCACGAAACCCAATATAAGATTTTCGCCATTCCCATTCAGCATTGCTTTTTCTTCCTGTGCTTTCAATGGATATAATTTCGCCATACAATTCTTCAATAATCTGTGCCATAAATCTATTTCCCTTTTATCCTATTTGCCATTCCATTTGTCCTTCATCTTGATACCAAATATCAATCAAAAATTTAATGTAATAAAAGGCTTCCTTTTTATCTTCAAGCGTTTCTTCTAAACTTTCTATTGAACTCAACGTTTCGTGAACGGCTTCTGCATCTCTCAAAAACTCCAAAGATTTCTCATAACGACTAATCGCCTTTTCATAACCTTTCATATCATCTTTAAGATTGCTCAAAGCAGTATCTAAATCTTCAATTCTTATTTCAGTCCATCTTTCTTCTGGGCGACCTGACAATGCTTTATAAAATTCTGTATTCCTATTATAGCAGCAAAGCGTAACGCCCTTTTTCTTAATCGTTATATAACAACTCATTTCAATCACCTATTAGCCACAAAAATGACGTCTAAATTCTTCTATCTTTTTATTACCCGACTTGTCTATAATTTCTATCCAAAAATAATCTGCCAAACAATGCTCACAAGAACCAATAATTTCTTTTTTCTTATTTCCGTGTAAATCAACTTTCAAAGTTGACGTGCACTCTATTTTTAATTCTCTATTACACTGTGGACACTTTATTTTTTCTTCTTCACTTATTACTATAGATAATTCTTCAAAGCACCCTTGTTCAGTAAAACCACGTCGCAAATATTCGTGCCCGCCATCAACAAAACAGCTCTTACAACTACATTCCTTAAAATCATGGGTATATTTAGATTCAATAATATCCCCACAATTTTTACACCGTATTTTATTTATTAAAAATTTCTCTTTCACAACTGCTATGACCCCATTATTATTTTGTCACGATTATAGCATAGTTTAAGTGACAAAAACCGACAGGTATGAAAACATATACGTTTTTTGCAAAAATATATACGCAACCAAAAATTTGCAGCACAAAACAACCGACGGTTAAAATATTGACTATCGGTTTTTGTATTAAAAACAATTTTTCGTATAAAATAAAAAAGACGACTATTTAATTACACGATTTTCTATAAGAACTTCTTTTAGGTTTCTGGCGTTCTCCACGATAATTCTACATTCATACACCGAACAGCCTTCTAAAAGTTCTGCCATCTCTTTAACAATTATAGATTGATTACCGACTAAACAATCAGATAAAAGCATATCCGTAGTAACCTGAAACACATTTGCTACTTTTATAAGAGTTTCTAAACTCATACTTTTTAAGCCCTTCTCTAAATAGCCTATGTAAGACGGAGAAACGTCTATTAAATCAGCCAACTCCACCTGTGACATATTTTTCTTTGCCCTTAACTTTCTTACTTTTTTTCCTATGGTTAAAAAACTATACATTTTTAGCCACCTC
>JAGASB010000206.1 GCA_017621955.1 Clostridia bacterium
AACGTTACTATCAAGGTCGGAAGCATGCGCTTTGGGGTTAGCAAAGTATTTGGGTATGATTTCTTCGGTGAAATATTTTTTAGTTTGTTCGCTAGTGGGGGAACTAGTCAGTTCGTATTTGGCTTTAACTGCTTCATTTACGGCAGAAGTAGTGTATAGGCCTTCTTTTTCTTTAACGTAGTTAAGAATACCACTATCATTATACAAGGCGTTGATAAGCTCTTTCCAAGCATCATCCGTGGTGCTTATAACACCAGATTTAGCAGAAGAATCTTTGCTTAAAGTCCAACCCGATATTGACGTTTTTGGAAAGCTTTCGTATTTAGAGCCTACTGTTCCGTAAGCAAAAGAAGTGTTTTTAATAACACCGTCGTCCGTTTCTGTATAAGAATACGTTGGTTCTTTGCTTACAGGTTCTTCTTTTGCGCAAGCAGTAAAGAAAAGTGAAAAGCACATTAATCCAATTAGGGTTAATATTAATATCAATTTTGCTTTGGTCGTTTTAAGATAGTTGTTTCTCGTCATAGTTCACCTTTAATTTTGTTTTTTGAAACCGCCAAACCTTGGCGTAAATTTACACATTGAAAACATTATATATCATTTTAACAAAAAAATCAACCGTAAACAAGCTAAATCTTTTCTTTTTTATAAAAAATATATTTAAAAATTAAAAAAACACACAAAATATTTTTATGCAAAACTCAAAATCTATAAAAAGTAAGCAAACTAATGATAAAAAATTGAATTTTTATGCGGTATTAACAGGCTCTATTGCTGGTATTATAAACGGGCTTTTCGGTGGTGGTGGCGGAATGATAGTTGTGCCAATGCTTGTTATGTTATTAAAATTTGTGCCACAAAAGGCGCATGCAACAGCAATCCTTATAATTTTACCACTTTCAATAGTTAGTGGCTTATTTTATGCGGCATTTGGGAACTTTGACGTTGCGGTGGGCATACCTGTTGCAATAGGTGTTGTTTTAGGTGGGGTTTTAGGTGCGCTGTTGCTATCGAAATTATCTTCAAATTGGACTATTATAATATTTTCAATAGTTATGGCAGCCGCAGGTGTTAAAATGTTGTTATTTTAAGGAGTGGAAATGGAATTTATCTGGTATGTTTTTGCAGGATTGTTAGGTGGCGTTTTAGGTGGAATGGGTATGGGTGGCGGTACGGTTTTAATACCGTTATTAAGCATTTTTTATTGTGTAAGTCA
The DNA here is from genome assembly GCA_017621955.1 of Clostridia bacterium. The sequence continues at coordinate 1,217 of JAGASB010000206.1, forward strand.
GCATACGGCACAAGCGTCAAACTTAATAAGTTTTATTCCAATGGCAATAGTGGCTTTAATTATCCATTTAAGAAATGGTTTGGTTGAATTTAAGAAAATAATGTTTATTATACTGCCAGGAGTAATCACTTGCATTGTGGGGTGTTATTTGGCTCGTGCGATTAGTGGAGACTTGTTAAAGAGATTGTTCGGTGGTTTTTTGTTGTTACTATCCATTTTTCAATTTGTTACTGAAATTAAGAAAGTAAAACGATAAGTTTTGTGCAATTTGTACATTTATTTTTAAGTGTCTTTTTGTGGTTTTTTATATTAATTTTTGGTAAAATTTTCAAAATTTGAGCAAAATAATTTTATTTTTTTGAAAAATCAACTTTATGAAAAAAAATGCAAAAAAAAGTGCACAAATTTTTTAAAAGGGACTGTACAAACACAATATCTTGTGTTATAATATTACAAAAATAACATTTGGTATGGTGACTTAAATTGGAAAGAATTGCAATCATTGACTTAGGCTCGAATACGGCAAGATTACTTTTAGTGGACGTTAAGGAGAACGGACACTTTCAAATAGTTGATCAGTTAAAAGAAGCCCCTAGAATTGGGGAAGGTATGGAACGTGATGGATTTTTAAAGCCAGCAAGAATACAGGAAACAATTAAAACGTTGAAAATGTTCCGTAAGCTATGTGACGTTAATGGAATTGAAAGAATTATCGCTGTTGCTACTGCTGCTGTTAGACGTGCTAAAAATCAGCGTAGTTTTCTTGATGAGGTTTCGGCAACTTGTGGAATAAAGCTTCGTGTATTAAGTGCAGAAGAAGAAGCAATTTACGTTTATCGTGGCGTTATAAATACAATGGATATTCCTAAGGGGCTTATCCTTGAAATCGGTGGTGGTAGTACCAAGATTGTTTATTACAATAGACGTAATTTGCTAAATTACGAAACTTTGCCGTTCGGTGCAATAACACTTACCGAACTTTTCTCTGGTGACGGGCTTTCGCCTAATGAACAAGCCGCTAAGATTGAAGAATTTTTCACTGAACAGTTAAAGCGTGTCGAATGGCTTAAAGACGTTGACCCAGAAGCGCAAATGATAGGTGTTGGCGTTTCATTTAGAAATCTTTGTAGAATGACTAAAATTATGAAAAAATATCCGTTAAAGACTATTCATAATTACGTTGTCAACGATACTGATTTCAATCACGTTTACGACTTGCTTAAAGGACTTGATTTAGATAGAAAGAAAAAGATTAAAGGTTTATCAAGCGGTAGGGCAGATATATTGCCTAGTGCGCTTGCTGCTATTTCTGCATTTAAGAAGTATATGGGTGTTCAAAACCTTGTAGTTAGTGGTAGTGGCTTGCGTACAGGAATCATTTACAACTATGCTGTTCCAAGTACTTTGGACAAGCCTATTTCGGACGTGCTTACTTACAGCTTAAATAATTTGGTTGACTTTTTTGGTTGCGACCAAAAGCATACCGAACAAGTTGTAAACCTTTCGATACAATTATTTAAGCAACTTCGTGTTTTGCATAAGTTCCCAAGACAATATTTGAAGATATTGAAAGTTGCTGCGTTTATGTACGGTGCAGGTAAAAGAGTAGGCTTTTATAATTTTGAAAAACACAGTGGTTATATAATTCTCAATTCAAATATATACGGTATAACTCATAGGGACTTAGTTTTAGCGTCTTTTGTTGCTTCTAATACGGCAATAGAAGATATAAACCCGTTTGACTGGGCAAGATATCGTGACCTTGTAACTGATGACGATGTTGATGTTGTTAGAAAAATGGGTACAATTTTGAGAATTGCAGGTTGTCTTGATAGAAGTTTATCGTCGGTTGTCAAAGGAATTAATTGTGATATTTTAGGCGATTCAGTAATAATGAAGACCGAAGTTGATGGCGATGCAACTCTTGAAATCAATGCGGCTCTTGAAATAGGTGCTGATTTTAGAAAGATTTTCAAAAAGAACTTAGAAATTCTTTAACAATTAAACGAAACAAAGCTGTGTGCTACACGGCTTTTGTTTTTAGAAAATTTTAAACATAAAACAGGTGAAATATGGCTGTTGAAAGATTAGCTATTGACTTTGATAGTGTAAATACCAATATATATATGGTTGGTGGCGGTTTGGTTTTAAGTGAACCTACCGTTGCTGCCGTTAGTCTTAATTCAAAAAATGAGGTTAAGGCTACGGGTGATGACGCACGAAAACTTATAGGTAAGACTGCAAAAAACACTAAGATTGTATTTCCCGTGTTTGAAGGTGAAATTGTCAATGAAAAAGTTGCGGTTGGCTTGTTAAATTCTTATTTAGAAAAAATTGGTGTTAAAAGCGGATTTGTTGGCAGTAAGGTTTTATTTTCAGTTCCGTGTGGAGTGACTAACGATATTATCGAAAAATATAAAAAAGTTGCTAAAAACTGCGGTATGAGTAAGGTGTTTTTTGCCGAAGCACCTATTCTTTCTGCTTTGGGTCAACGAATTCCATTGAATGACTCATCGCCTTGTTTTGTTATTGATATGGCTGGTGGGACTACTAATATTGCTGCGGTTTCGCTTGATGGAATTATTGCTGGTATTTCGGTTAATTTTGGTGCAAATAAAATTAATACTGACATTATGGACTATGTTGCAGATAAGTTTGGATTGCAAATCGGACTGCTTTCTGCTGAAAAACTCAAAAAAGAAATAGGAAGCCTTGATTCTAGCGATGCACTTGCTACGGTTGTAAACGGTAGAGATTTAAAAACAGGTGCACCTAGGTCTGTTTCTATAAAGGCTATGGATATTATAGAACCTGTTAGCAAGTATTACGATAAAATTGCAGAACTTGCAATAACCGTGCTTAAAAAGTTACCGCCCGAAGTTTGCGCAGAAATTAGGCATGCAGGTGTGTATGTTTCTGGTGTAGCGTCATCGGTTTATGCTCTTGAAAAATATTATAGCGGAAAATTTGGCATAAAAATAAACGTTGCTGAAAACGGTGCTATGGCTGTTGCGCTTGGTGGTGGAATCGCTATGGGTGATGCACGATTGCTCAAAAAAGTTGCACTAACCTTAAAGTAAATAGTTTATGACATTAAACCACGCTTTTTGACTTAAAAATTCAAAAAGCGTGGTGTTTTTTTATTTAAAATACAATACAGGAGGTTTCCTGTGGCGAAAAAAATTGTAATAACGTCAGGCAAAGGTGGCGTTGGAAAAACAACGGTAACTGCAAATTTAGGCGGTGCGCTTTCTGCACTTGGATTGAGAGTACTGCTGATTGACTTAGATTTTGGCTTGAATAACCTTGACGTAATAATGGGTGTTGAAAATAAAATTATTTATGATATTGAAGACGTGATTGGGGGCAGATGTCGCATTAAGCAAGCGCTTGTGCAGTATCAAAACAAAAAGAACTTGTTTGTGTTGCCTTCTTCAAAAACAAACTGTAACTCAATGATAACTGGGCAGAACGTTAAACTTATGATTGAAAGCGTTTCTAATATATTTGATTACGTATTGATTGATTGCCCGGCAGGAATGGATATAGGGTTTCACCGTGCAGTTTCGTGTGCGGACATGGCATTAATCGTTACGAATCCTAACGTCCCAAGTTTAAGGGATGCTGATAAAGTTGTTTCTGTGTTGTCAGGATACAAGTTGGATAAAGTAGGATTAGTTGTAAATAGGGCTCGTGGAGACTTAATTATGAACGATAAGATGATGACGCCATTCGATATTCAGTCCTTGTTAAAAATTGACCTAATGGGTGTGTTGCCAGAAGAAGATACTGTGTTTTTATCTAGTGGTTATTCTTTGCCAACGCACTCAGATTCTGCTAAGGCATATAAAATGCTTGCGCAAAACGTTCATAAAGGTACAAAAAAGTTGTTTGACGTAACGGGTAAGTATAGTGGATTTTTCGGTAGTATTAGGAGGTCATTAAAGCGCAGTGTATGAAAAAAGATAAAAATGAATTGATGAGACTGCAAACACTTATTGAAAATGACAGGTTGAGTACGGGGGATAGTTTTGTTGAGCTAATTGTTAGCGATGTAGAAAAGTTGCTTAAAGATTATTTTGATTTTCGCTTAGCGCCGGAAATATCGCTTTCTAAGTCGGGAGATAAATATAAGATTAACATTTCAGTTCTTGCAACAAGAATAAAAAACTTCAATTCTGTTCCAAAGCAAGTTCTTTAATTTACTAATGATTTTGCTATTGATTATGTTACACATAGTATAGGATATTTATTGATAAGGTGGCAATTTGCCATCTTTTTTGTTTTTTGTTAAAAAGTTTAAAAGATAAAATTTAATAAATTATTCGTTGACATATTTCTTTATTATTAGTATAATAATTATATTGAAAATATAGAGGTGTAATTGTGGTTAAACAGTATTATCTTGCTATTGATATCGGTGCTTCAAGCGGTAGACATATTATTGGTTACGTTGACAACGGTAAAATGATTCTTGAAGAAGTTTTTCGTTTCAAAAACGGTGCGGAGAAAATGGGGGACAAACTTGTTTGGAACATTGATTCGCTCTTTAAGAGTATTATAGACGGATTGAAAAAATGTAAAGAAATTGGCAAAATCCCCGTAAGCATCGGCATTGACACTTGGGGTGTTGATTATGCTTTGCTTGATGAAAATGATAAGTTAATAGGAGAAATATATTCATACCGTGACGAAAGAACGCTTTCGGTTATCGATGAAGTTCATTCGATAGTTTCCGAACGTGAAGCCTATGAAAGAACGGGTATTCAAAAACAAGTTTTTAACACAATTTACCAAATTTATTGTGACAAAAAATCGGGAAAACTTGAAAAGGCAAAGTCTTTCCTCATGACTCCTGATTATTTGCACTTCTTACTTACAGGCGTTAAGAAGAACGAATACACTAACGCTTCAACAACTGGATTATTGAATGCTAAAACTCGTGATTGGGATTATGAAATCATTGAACGCTTAGGGTTAAAGAAAGAATTATTTAAATCTCTTTCACAACCTGGCACGTTAGTTGGTGGCTTAAAAGATGAAATAGTAAATGAAGTTGGTTTTAATGCTGACGTGTATTTACCTGCAACTCACGATACGGCTAGTGCTGTAATGGCTGTTCCCAAGACTAAACTTCCACTTTATATTTCAAGTGGAACGTGGTCTCTTATCGGTATTGAATCTGCAAACGAAAATACTTCTGAGACTGCTTGTGCTTCTGGCTTTACGAACGAAGGGGGATATAATAAAACCATTCGTTTCTTAAAGAACATAATGGGTATGTGGATGATTCAGTGTGTTAAAAAGGAATTTAATGATAAATATAGTTTTGTTGACTTTGCGTCACTTGCAAAAGAAGCAATAGGTTTTAATAGTACTGTTGACGTAAACGATTTATCTTTCTTTGCACCTGATAGTATGATAGATGCAATAAAAAATTATTGCAAGAATACTAATCAGCAAGTGCCCGAAACCGTTGGCGAAATTGCGCTTTGTATCTATCAAAGTTTAGCAATAAGCTACAAAACGGCAGTTGAGCAAATAGAATTAATGACAGGAAATAAGGTTAATGAAATTAACATAGTAGGCGGTGGATGTCAAAACTCATTGCTTAACGAATTAACTGCTAAAATATCAGGTAGAACGGTTGTTGCGGGTCCTGTTGAAGCAACTGCTACGGGCAACCTGATTGCGCAAATGCTAGCGCTTAAAGAAATAAGTTCGCTTGAAGAAGGCAAAAACCTTATTAAAGAATCATTTGAAATCAAAGAAATAAAGGCTTAAAAGGTGTAAGATATGAATGGTAACGTATTTGACGTATTAAAGGAAAGAGGATTTATAAAACAAACAATTTACGAAGATGAACTTTATGAAAAATTAGGAAGTGAAAGCGTTCCGTTTTACATTGGTTTCGACCCAACGGCAGATAGTTTGCATATCGGACACTATATTCCTATTATGGCTATGGCTTGGATGCAAAAATTCGGACATAAGCCAATTGCGCTTTTTGGTGGCGGAACGGGTATGATTGGTGACCCGTCGGGAAGAAGTGATATGCGTCAAATGATGACCGTAGAAACCATAAACCACAATATTGAATGCTTCAAAAATCAAATGTCTAGATTTATTAAGTTTGATGGCGATAATGCGGCTGTAATTGCAAACAATGCAGATTGGTTATTAAATCTAAACTATGTAAACTTTTTGCGTGACATCGGGGCATACTTTTCTGTAAATAAAATGCTTACAGCAGAATGCTTTAAGCAAAGAATGGAAAAGGGGCTTACTTTCCTTGAATTTAATTATATGCTTATGCAAGGTTACGACTTTTTGCATTTGTTCAAAGAATACGGTTGTGTGCTTGAAGTGGGTGGGGACGACCAGTGGAGTAATATGCTTGCAGGTGTTGACCTTATTCGCAGAAAAGAAAAGAAGAGTGCTTTCTGTCTAACTTGTACTTTGCTATTAAATAGCGAAGGCAAAAAAATGGGCAAGACACAAAAAGGTGCGCTTTGGCTTGATGAAAATAAGTGTTCGGTCTATGATTTTTATCAATATTTCCGTAACGTTGAAGATGTTAAGGTTGAAGAATGTATGCGTCTTTTAACGTTTATGGATATGGATGAAATCAGAGAACTTACTAAATATAACGACGAGAGAATGAACGTTGCAAAAGAACGCCTTGCTTTTGAAGTTACTAAGCTTGTTCACGGCGAAGAAAAGGCGCTTTCGGCACAAAAGCAGGCACGTGCGGCATTTGGTGGTGGTAGCTTAGAAGATATGCCAACAGCAACGATTGATAGTTCAATCACTCTTCTTGCCGACGTGTTGGTTGCTGTTGGTCAAGCAAAATCAAAAGGCGAAGCAAAACGCTTAATTGAAGGTGGCGGTGTTTCTATTGAGGACAAAAAGATTACTGACCCATTCGGTGCTATTCCGCAAGAATATAT
>JAGASB010000207.1 GCA_017621955.1 Clostridia bacterium
AAAGCTTTGAACTATGATAGAGCCAAATTCGCTGTCTGGTTCGTATGTTTTATTCCAAACGTAAGCAAAAGTATAAAAGTATTTGTCTTGCTTTGAAACAAGATTTTCCCAGTCTTCGTCATCTTCAGGAACTACTAAAAATGAATAGCATTCACCAAAGTTCGTTTTTTCGTGGGTAATGGCGTAAACTGTGCAGTTATATTTAAGTTCTATTTCAGCCATTTTGTTATAAAGTTGTTCATCTTGATAAACCCAAAAGCCTGCAAAGTTTTCATAAAAACAAGTATGGTCGCCATTTTCTGCAAATTCTTTGATATATGGTTTATAAATACCAAGTTTTTCCATAAGGTCAACAGCAAGTTCTTTTCTTTCTCTAATTTCAGTTTTCATATTTTTAATCTCCTTCGTTTTCATCAATTTCGTCTTCTTCATAACCTTTACTTAATGTAATACCAAGCTCGGTTAGTTCTTCTTCTGTGATACCGATTGCTTCTTCAAACCATTCATATTCGTTTCCAACTTCGGAAACAAAGAAGTCAGCGCAATCGTCTTCAATCCATTTAATTGCTTTGTATAACAGTTGTTTAAGTCTTGTTTTTTCCATAATTTAATCTCCTTTATCTAATTTCTATAATGCCTTCGCTGTATTCGTGGAAACCGTCAAAGCGAAGTTCTTCACCAAATCGTTCATAATCTATATAATTGTCTAAATAATCCGGTATATCGTGGCAGTCGTGTAAAAGTTCATAGCCTATATCATACCAGTCACGGTTTTTATATAGAATTATGTCATCATCCCAACGTGAGCCATGCCTTTCAACAAGGCTTTCAAAGTCATCAAAGGAATAAACTTCTAAATACGCAAGAAATGTTTCGTACTTATAATCGTCATCAAGAATACCTGATTCTTTTAGTGTTTCAAAAAGCGTTTGTGGATTGCAATAATCCCAGTTTTTGCTATTAGATGGAATACCTTCAATGTCTTGAATAAACAATTCTTCGTCTATTCCGTCTAACTCAAAGCCTTGCTTTTTAAGTTCTTCTTCAATTTCTTCCCAGTCAGAATAATCTGAAAGGTCTAACCATTTAGAACCTAAAGCACGTTCGTTACATTCGTTATAAGAATCCCAAGAACCTATAACTACACAAATTTGGTTGTTAATCATTTGTATTTCTCCTTGTTTCTATTTTTCTATTTAAGTTTTCAGCCAACTCTAAAAGCATTTTCTTTATAGCGTCGGCATCATCTATTAAAGTTCTAATTGATTGTGGAACACCACTTACTGTATGTCTGTTTTCAACCCACATTTCAGCGTGGTCATCTGCATCAAAGTCTTCAGCATATTCAATAACATTGTTAATAAAGTTCTTTTTATCTACGCAGAAGAAGAAATCTTCGCCAGCAGGAGAGAACTTTTCTAATTCAACATCTTTTTCATATTCGTGGATAGACCAGTCTAAATTTTCGCAAATTCTTCTAACTTTTCTGTTCATAACTATTGCTCCTGAAAATCATCAATCTTAATTTTTTCAAAAGACGGACCGTATTCAAAATATAGTCCGTTTTTATCTTCATAAAGGTCATAATCTAAAATAGATATTTTTCCACGATTAGTAATGACTAACGTCACTACGTTCTTTTCTCTATTAAGGAAATAGATATTAAAGGTAATAAATTCTTCACCGTCAAAGTGTTGAAATTCTTTTAAGTAGCAAATTTCTTTCATCTTTTTTCTCCTTATTTATCTGCTAATTTATACCAGATGTCGTATTCAAGTTCGATTTCTCTTATTTCGTAAGAACCGTTCTTTTCAAATTCAACTTCTCGGTATTCAGTTATAGAACCTTTATATTCATTTGCTCTGTTTGGTATTGAATGACATTCTTTAATACAATCTTCAAACACTCGAATATACGGTTTTCCATTTTTGCCTACACAGGCGATAATTAAATCTTTATCGGTTTTATATCCGATACCAGTGATTTTTGCAAAATCACTTTTACCACTTCTGGTTACTGAAAAAACTACTTTTGTCATATACTTGACTCCTTATTTTGTATTTGCCTTTCGGCAGGGGCCCAGTAGCATAGGGCAAAGATAATTGATTAAACTTTTTAGTCTTATAGCCAGAAAGCAAGGAAAAAGACAAAAAATAATGCGTAAAATAAAAGAACCCCCTTTATAAAGGAAGTTCTATAAGTATTAACTATAACGGTTTCAGTATTATTTTTTTCGCCTTACTTTGTGATTTGACCTATGCTACGATAAGCCACAACGAATGGCAAATAAGGAGTTTGCGAATTATTATTTATTATCGCTAATTTTGTTTACAAAGGATTGTTTTTAGAAAAATATTGAATTTTAGTCTTAAAAAATCGTTTATTGAATTGTTTAGGTGTCATATAGTATTGACATTTAGGGAACAAAGTGATATAATTAAAACAAAAATGTTCCCTAATTGGAGTTTTTATGAAAAATAATTTTGAAATCATACAAGATTTGTTACGTTCTAAAGCTGAATATCAGGCAAGATTAAATTTAATTCCATATAATGGTTCGGTTGAAATAAAGGAAGTTTCTGAAAAGAAA
>JAGASB010000208.1 GCA_017621955.1 Clostridia bacterium
GATAAATGCGTAAACAAAAACATACACACGAGAAGGAGAATGTTTATGTCTAATGCGGTTATACGCACAATTAAACGTACAATAGGAAAATGTAGTAAAAACTATTTGGAGGGAAAAATTACTTGGGTAAGTGCAAAACCCCACCTTGAAGAACGAGGTGGCGTGTATGGTATTGCTATTAAATTGGATAAAAGCGAGGTTGAAAGTTTTTTTGGAGATTATTGCGATGATAGAAAAAAAGATTTAAAATCTAAAGATTGGAAAACTATAGGTAATAATTACTACCCATTATATTGGGGGAAAGATATTAATTTAGGCTTTAGACTTTTTGAACATATGAAATCAAGTAAATCCACTTGGACAATTCAATTAGACAAGAAAACTTATTTGATTGGCAAAGATTTGATTTATGGGGCAGTTTTTTGTTCTAAGCCTGAAGAAAATGAGACATTACTTCGTGAAAAATATCCAGATATTTACAAGACAGAAATTTTGATGGATTAAAAACTTGTTTGATTGGTTAGCAATAAAAACAACGCATAAAAACGGCGAATTAAAGAAATTCGTCGTTTTTTTATTCTTATTATTTATAAATATACCCATATCGTATTGACATTTGAAAGCTTTTCGAGTATAATAATGTAAATCAGTAATAAAAAGAGGTATATATGCAAGAGAATATTATTGGATATAGGATAAAGTTATTAAGAGAAAAAGCAAAGTTGTCACAAGCAAAACTCGCTACGGCGCTTGGCGACGTTAAACAACCCGTTCTCGCTCGTTACGAGCTTGGTTCTATTATGCCGTCCTACCCCGTACTTGTTAAGATTGCCGATTACTTTGACGTATCGGCGGATTATTTACTCGGCAGAACGGACAATCCCGAAGGCAAGCTTTACGGACAACCTAAAATAGAAAATTCTGACCGTATGCAAGATTTTATCGAAATGTGTTTTGACCCAAGCACTAACGCGCACGCAAAACTAAAAGAAACCTTAAAGAAAATGCTTGAAGAAAATAAATAATGGGTGGGAATTATGGAAGAATCTATAAAAACATTACTAGAGAAAGATTATATGGTGATTTGCGATACAAATGTATATTTACGTATTTATGATTACTCACCTGAATTTGCTTATTTTGCAATTGAATGTCTAAAGAAAATACAAAATTATATAAAAATTCCATTCACTACATTTAAAGAATATAACAAACACTATCGTGCTAAATATGACCATTCCAAAAAGAAAATAGAAGAATATAATGTTAGGCTTTTAGAAAAAATTGATTCTTTTCACCAAAGTATTGATGAAGAATTCAAGAGGATAGAACAATATAATTTTCCCGATATGTCTTCTCTTCATACAAACGTTATTCAACAAATAGAAAGCATTCGCAATGATATTAAAAGTTATTGTGATTCACACGAACTATTAATAGCTGTAAATGACGAATACTTAAAAGTTGACCCAATAAAAAAATTTGTGGATTCTTTGTCTAATAATATTTTAAAGCAATATGATTTTTCGAGGATTTATGATATTTGTGAAGACGGTGAAAAACGTTTCAAAAACAATACCCCACCTGGTTTCAAAGATAAAGACAAACAAGGTCTAAGACAATACTCTGATTTAATTTTGTGGAATGAAATAATTGATGAAAGCATTGCTCAAGGTAAAAATGTTTTATTCATAACGGACGATGTCAAAATTGATTGGTGGGAACCTTTTAATAATAATGGAACTGTTGAAAAACGCTTTCATCCCAAGTTGGTAAGCGAATTTAATAAGAAAACGAATTGCTCAATTATAGGTATAACTTCCAAGGAATTGTTTTCTTTAATTTCTGATGAATTTAATGTGGAAAAATTAAACACCGTAGATATGGCGCTTTCACAAAACACTGAAAATTATATTGAAAAAATAATGGACTCAGCGTTTGAAAAAATACAAGACGAAATTGCTTTTTCAGGTGAACGATTTATATCGGAATACAACAATATAGGAAGTGAAGGTCTTTCTGCCCTAGAAATTGAAGAATATGAACTTATTGATTATGATTTGATTGAACAAATTGATAAAACTTTTATATATCTATTAACTTACAAAATAAAAGCAACGGGGACTTCTCAAGAATATTTAGGAAGAGACGACGATACTAAAGAAGTTATTGCTTCTCCGGATAACCAAC
>JAGASB010000209.1 GCA_017621955.1 Clostridia bacterium
ATAGGTGCTTGAAGAATATTGCTGATTCAATGCGTGTTGAATATCAAGACGTTGCTCAAGCCTCCGTGTGGAATCCGCAAGCAATAAAAGGTGTTCATTCTTTTTTGAGAAATATTGGACTTTATGGGTATAAAAGAACTGTTAGAACTGTTTCTGCTTATGATTTGACAAAAATATTCTTTTGCTGTGCGTAACTAACAGTAAAAACAAAAAGGCGGATGATGTAAATTTACATCTTCCGCTTTTTTCTTTAAAATTATTCTCCCGAATGTAATGCTTTGTATTCAGAGGGGGACATTCCTATATGTTTTGTAAACAATCTACTAAAATACAAAGGATTATTAAACCCGACGGTATAAGCTGTTTCCGTAACATTATAGTCGTTTGTTTCTAGTAGCATTTTTGCGTTAGATAAACGAAGAGATAATATATATTGTAAAGGAGTGACTTTAGTTACTTGTTTGAATCTTCTATTAAACCAACAAGTGCTTACGTGTAATGATTTAGCATATTCATCAATGTTTATATCTTTCGTGTAGTTTTCGTTGAAATAACGAATAGAACGCTCAATATCGTTTAGTGCGTCAATACCTGATTTTCCGTTTTCTTTTAGATAACGATTGATGAGTAAAAATATATGGCGTAATAACATTGTTAGTAGTTCTTTATAGTTTGCACGACAAAGTTGCAACTCTCTAATCATTTACTCAAAAAGCCATTGATAATCGGGAGATGTTCCGGAATAAAATATGTTTTTATCATTCGGCAAGTTATAATAATCTAAAATTTTATCTACGTCGCTGCCTGTAAAATGTACCCAAAAAGCTTGACATTTATCTTGTGGACGATAGAAGTATGATTGAACTTCATAAGGGCGATAAAGTATCATTTCGCCTTTAGAAATGATTTTTTCAGCACCATTAAAACGAAAATGTGCTTTTCCGTCCATTATATATAATAATTGATAATCTCTTCTTCCTTTAGGTCGATTTGTTTTTATAATAGGACCACTATCAACACGATAATATCCGCAACTTGTCACGATTAAAGGTTTCCTTGTGTCTTTAACAACGGATATAGAATTGTTCAAATAAGCAACATTTGTGTACATAAAATCCCTTCCTTTCATAAAATTATATAGATATATTATATAATATATTATACATAAAAAAATTGGTAAAATCAAGCACTCTGTACTGTTTTGTGCATATTTAAGCAAAAATCATACATAAACTTTTAAGCGATTTCTATTGAATTTTTTGTCAAAAAGTTGTAAAATATAGGTAAGGTAAAAACCTTAAATATATCGAACGGGGTACAAGAAAATGGAAGAAAAGAAATATTTGAAGTGGTATCACAAAGTTGGATACGGCTCAGGCGACGTGGCGGGAAACTGCGTATATGCGCTACTCACTGCGTTTATGATGATTTACCTTACCGATACTGTTGGACTCAGTATGGGTATTGTAAGTACATTAATTGCGGTATCAAAGATTTTTGATGGCGTATCAGATTTCTTCTTTGGAAGAATGATAGATAAGACAAAAACAAAGATGGGCAAAGCTCGCCCTTGGATGCTTTGGCCATATATAGGTTGTGCTGTTTGTCTTGTGGCTTGTTTTGCTATTCCTATGAGTTGGGGTGAAACTGCACAATACATTTTCTTCTTTATTGCATACACGCTTTTGAACGCAGTATTCTTTACGGCAAATAATATTGCATACGCATCACTTACTGCGCTTGTTACAAAAAATACGAATGAAAGAGTTCAACTTGGTTCTTTCCGTTTTGTTTTTGCTTTTGGAACAAAGATATTTATTGAAGCAATTACAATTTTCGCAGTAACTTGGCTTGGCGGTGGAGCTATGGGTTGGAGAAACATTGCAATCATTTACGCTGTTCTTGGTCTTATTGTAAATACGATTTCAGTTTTCTCGGTTAAAGAACTTCCTGAAGCGGATGAAGGTATGGAAGAAGAAAGAGAAGAAGAACATAAACTTACTTTTGTTCAATCTTTCAAACTTTTACTTAAAAACAAGTATTATCTAGTTATTTGTGCAACATACATATTAACACAAATATATGCTTCCCTTATTGGTATTGGTACGTATTATACAAAATATATTCTTGGTGATGAAGGAATATTTAGTTCGCTTTCGCTTGCAATAAACATCACAATGGTATTAGCTTTGATTGCTCTGCCGATGGTTATTAAAAAGATGGGTGGTATGTACAAACTTAATATGATTGGTTACATTATTGCTGCCGTAGGTAGAGTTGGTGTTATGGTTGCAGGTTATGCAGGAAGCGTTCCGCTTATGCTTGTGTTTACTGCTGTATCTACTCTTGGTATTGCACCATTACAAGGCGATATGAACGCACTCATTGCTTCTTGTTCTGAATATACAACGCTTACAACCGGTCAACGTATTGACGGTATGATGTTCTCTTGCTCTTCACTTGGTATCAAGATTGGTGGCGCTTTTGGTACGGCTATTTGTGGTTGGCTTCTTGATGCAACGGGATTCGTTGAAAATGTAGCTCAAAATGCAGCAACCACCGGAATGCTTCAGTTCTTATACTTATGGGCTCCTATCATCATTTGTGGCGCAGTATTTTTACTTATTTCTCTTCTTCGTGTAGAAAAAGCGAATAAAAAGCTTCTTGAATCAAAAGAAGATAAAACCGTACCCGACGTGTACGGAAATGTTTAAGGAGGAAAAATGAAAGAGTACGAAAGTTTTGAAAGAATTGGCGTTGAGCCACATAGAAGTTATTATATCCCTTTCGCACATAGCGATAAAATAAGGAACAAATTTGGGATTATTGATAGACGTTCAAGTTCACGATTTGTTTCATTGGACGGAGAATGGCAAATAAAACAGCATAATCACGTTTCAGAAGTAGATATAAATGAAAAATTAACTGAAACAATTCCTGTACCTTCTTGTGTGCAAATGCACGGTTATGACCATATTCAATATTTGAATCATCGTTATCCGTTCCCTGTAACACTTCCGCATATTCCCAACGTAAATCCTTGTTGGCATTATCGTAGAACGTTTATGTTAAATAAAAAGGACGGAGAAAAATATTATCTTAACTTTGAAGGTGTTGATAGTGCGTTCTATCTTTATGTTAATGGCGTAAAGAAAGGGTATTCGCAAATTTCTCACGCAACGAGTGAATTTGATATTACCGATTTAGTGGTAAATGGTGAAAATACACTTGATGTTATCGTCTTAAAATGGTGTGTTTCTACATATTTAGAATGTCAAGATAAATTCCGTTTTTCGGGTATATTTAGAAACGTTTATCTCTTAAAGCGTCCTGAAAAACATATTACCGATTATCGTTTTATTACTGAACTTGATGGAAAAGATGGTGTACTCACTTTCTTTAATGAAAGTAAGATAGCGATTACTGTATCGTTTAAGCAAACGAAAACGGTAGTTCCTACAAAGAAAAGCGTTGAGTTTCACGTAAAGAACGTTAGACAATGGTCAGCCGAAAATCCTGAACTTTATACCTTAAAGTTAGAAGCAGAAGGCGAATTGATTATTGATAAAGTTGGATTTAGACAAGTTACTATTGACGGCAAAGTTTTCAAAATTAACGGAAAAGCTATTAAACTTAAAGGTGTAAACCGTCACGACTTTAACTGTAAAACGGGTGCAACGGTTACGCTTGCTAACTTAATGGAAGATATTAAGTTAATGAAAGAACTTAATGTTAATGCGGTTAGAACTTCGCATTATCCTAATATGCCTGAATTTTACAAGCTTTGTGATTTCCACGGTTTGTATATTATGGATGAAGCAGACGTAGAAATGCACGGTGCTGCTTTAAGATATGGTGGTTACGACCACGAACCTTGGTCTGAATACGCAGAAAACGAATTTTTCACCGACGGTATTGCTGATAGACACGTTGCTCTTGTAGAAAGAGATAAAAACCGTGCTTGCGTAATAATGTGGTCGCTTGGAAATGAGAGTTCTTTCGGTAAAGCGTTCTTTGAGGGAGTAAAATATATTCGTAAGCGTGATAAAACAAGACCTGTTCATTATGAAAACTTGCAAGAAGCAGATAAAAAATACTACTACACCGAACTTGTTGACGTAGTTAGTATGATGTATCCAAGCATTGAAAGAATAAAAAAAGAAGTCCTTGAAAATCCAAAAGAACTTCGTCCGTTTGTACTTTGTGAATATACACATGCAATGGGAAATAGTTGTGGAGATATTTCACAGTATTGGGATTTGATTTATAAAAATGAACAATGCATGGGAGCTTTCGTTTGGGAATGGGCAGACCACGCTATCAAGACGAGAAAAGGTTTCTTGTATGGTGGTGATTTCGGCGAGAAAGAACACGATGGAAACTTCTGCTGTGACGGACTTTTGACTCCTGATAGAAAGATTAAATCTAACGCTTTAGAGATGAAGGCAGTTTATGGCGGAAAGGTTGAATCGGAGATTACCGACGTTGCAATTCCTGAAGCAAAAGGAAAAGCAAAGGAAGTGGAAATAGCCGTAGATTCTTATACGGGTTGCTTAACATCAATAAAAGCAGACGGTAAAGAAGTTTTGAAAACTCCTATGAGTTGGAATATACTTCGTTATACTGATAACGATAGAGAATTATTACCTTTGTGGGAAACAAAATATCGTTTGACTGAAGTTAGACCTGAAATTTTCTCTTGTGAAAAAACTGAAAATGGTTACGTTGCAACCGGTATTATTGGTGCAAATTGTTTAATGCCTACCCTTGATTTTACTGTTAAATATGTGGTGCAAGGCAATGCACTTACAATAGAAACGGAATATAAAGTAGGGGCGCATATTCAATCTTTACCGAGATTTGGTTTTGAGTTTGGTATAAAGAAGAAATATAACAAGTTTGCTTTCGTTGGTTTTGGTAAAACGGAAAGTTATGTAGATAAAAACGTTGCTTGCGAATATGGTTATTACGAAAGCAACGCTAAAGAAAACTATGATAATAAGTTTATACGTCCACAAGAATCGGGTAGTCATTGTGAAAGCAAATATTTTTGTGTAAAAGATTTGTTTACGCTAACGGCAGAAAAACCTTTCTCGTTCTCGGTAAACCCTTATACTACAAAACAACTTTATGAAACAACACATAACTTTGATTTGCCTGAAAACGACTTTGTAAACGTTTGTGTTGATTTAGCTATGAGTGGTGTGGGTTCTCACTCTTGTGGACCTGTTCTTGACGAAAAATACGAAATTCCAAAAGAAGGAAAGAATACTTTTAAGATTGTATTCTAATAAGGAGAATACAAATGAAAATTGCATTGATAGCACACGATAAGAAGAAAGCTGAAATAATTGAACTTGCAAAGAAATATAACGATGTTCTTGCAAAAGATGAATTATATGCTACAGGAACGACGGGAACGCTCATTATGGGCGAAACGGCGTTGCCTATCAAAAGAATGAAAAGTGGTCCACTTGGTGGTGACCAACAAATCGGAGCAATGCTTGCAAATGGAGAATTAGGCTTAATAATTTTCTTACGTGATCCGTTGACCGCTCAACCGCACGAACCTGACGTTTCTGCACTTTTAAGACTTTGCGACGTTCAAAAAATACCCCTTGCTACTAACGTAAGTAGTGCGACAATTATGTTAGAAACATTAAAGAGTGGGAATTTTTCAGAATTGGTTGTAGAAACAGCGAAATAAGTAAATATATGGAAGAATGAAGGGGAATAAAAAATGATTAATTCAGTTAAGGCGGTAGAAAATTTTAAGAAAGGAATGTATGATAACCTTCTTAAAGATATTTATGTAGATGAGAAGTTGATTGAACACCAACGAAATAGATATATAAACGCTATAAAAGAATACGAGATTTTATTTTGTCAAGACGATATTAACATTTTTAGTGCGCCCGGAAGAACTGAGGTTTGTGGAAATCATACGGACCATCAGCACGGAAAAATTTTAGCGGCATCAATTAACCTTGATATTATTGCAATTACTTCTACGAATAATAGCAATATAGTAAAAGTTGTATCTAATGGATATGATATGATTTCCATTGATATTAACGATTTGGAAATTAGAGAAAGTGAAACGGGAGATACTGCAAGTTTAGTTCGTGGAGTATTAAAAGGATTAAAAGAGCGTGGCTATAAGATAGGTGGATTTAATGCTTATACAACGAGTGAAGTATTAATTGGTTCGGGTTTATCTTCATCTGCTGCTTTTGAAAATGTTATTGGTGCAATTGTATCAGGATTATTTAATGATAACAAAATAGATGCCATAACACTTGCCCAAACTTCAAAATTTGCAGAAAACGTTTATTTCAAAAAACCTTGTGGGCTAATGGACCAAATGGCAAGTTCAGTTGGTGGACTTATATACGTTGATTTCAAAAACCCCGAAAAACCGATAGTCAATAAACTTGACGTGGACTTTGAGAAATATGGTTATAGTATTTGTATCGTCGATACAAAAGGTTCACACGTTGATTTAACTGATGACTATGCGATGATTCCTTTGGAGATGAAAAAGGTAGCAAATTACTTCGGCAAAGAAGTGTTGAGAGATTGTGATGCTACGCAATTTTATCTCCATCTTCCCGAAATAAGAAAAGTTGCAGGAGATAGAGCAACTCTTCGTGCTTTCCATTTCTTTAAGGAAGAACGTCACGTAGAAAATGCAGTTGATGCATTAAAGAAAGATGATGTTGGAGCTTTCCTATCTATTATTAAAAACTCCGGAAATTCTTCGTTCAAATACTTGCAAAACGTCTATACGAATAGGGACGTGCAAAATCAAAACGTGTCAGTTGCTTTGGCATTTAGTGGAGCGTTATTATTAGAACAATATGGTGTTTCAAGAGTACACGGTGGTGGTTTTGCGGGTACGATTCAAGCGTTTGTAAAGAACGACTTCGTTAATAATTATAAAAAGTTTGTTGAAGCAGTATTTGGAGATAATTCCTGTCACGTGCTTAAAATTAGAAAACAAGGAAGTATAAAGGTAATTTAACCTTTTATAAATTATTCTATAAGAGCATAAAAGGAGTAAAGATGTCAAATATAAGTAAATACTTCTTTGGCTATAATGCAGAAGGAAATGCAGTCAATCATTACGTTATAGAGAATATTAAAGGTTCAAAGGTTGTAATAAGTCAATTAGGTGCTGCGATTGTTTCCATTATTGTGCCTGATAAAAAAGGCGAAATGAAAGACGTTGTTTTAGGTTACAATGATGTAAATGGATACGAAACGGGAGAAGAATATTTTGGGGCAACCGTAGGAAGATGTTGC
>JAGASB010000210.1 GCA_017621955.1 Clostridia bacterium
AAGCGCTAAATACGACGTTGTTGTTGATGAAGAAACTTCTAAAACGTCGATAAACGTAACTTTAAACTTGCGGGTTTTAGGATATATTTTTACTGACGAGCTTACTGAACTCCCTTTGGACGCGTTTTGCTTGAAAAAGGAAATTGCTTTAACTAAAACCGATGCTGTTTTTACCCGACTTGCTAGCGATAAAACATATACCTTAAAGTTTAACGAAAGGGTTAACCTATCCCCTGAACCAGAACCTGGCGCAAGGATACTTTTTACTTTGGCGGAAGACTTTACAGTTACAGATTACGCGTTTAACGACGGGGTTTTATCGGTAGACGGGGCTATTACCGCAAAAACGGTAATTAAAGATGCTGACGGTATTATAAAGACCGTAAATTATAAGTTTTTAATAGAATTGTCGCAAAAAATCGATGACGTTGTCGATAATTTTGAAATTTTTGACTACACATCCCTTTTAACTGATATCAACGCCCGTTTTATAACCTTATCCGAAGCGGAGTGCTACGGTACGGTAAAACTGGTTGTGCGTTTTAAAACCGATACTACCGTTAAGTATTTAAGCGACGTTGCCACGGTATCTGATAAAAAGATTAACGATAGCGCGATTTCCGTTTACATCGCATTAAATAACGAAAGCCTTTGGGGCTTAGCGAAACGGCTTAATATTGCGCCAAGTGCCGTGGTAGAATTAAACCCTGAGCTAGAATTCCCCTTAACTGGAGATGAAAGAATAATCATTTTTAGACAAATGAACAAGGAGTACTAAGTGAATAAAATTAAACTAAAGATACCCGCAAAAATAAACTTAACGCTTGACGTTTGTGGGAGAGAAAGAAGTTTTCATAAAATAAACTCACTAGCTACGTCTATTGAAGTTTACGACACCATCACTATTAAAAAACGTAAGGACGGGGTCATTACTTTACGTGAAAAAGGCATTTTAACAGGTGTATCGATAGTAGATAATAACGCATTTAAAGCGGCTAAACTTTTTATGCAAACCTTCCACACGACAGGCGTTGATATCGTTGTGGAAAAATCTATACCACTTTCTGGTGGTTTAGGTGGCTCTAGCGCAGAAGTTGCAGGCGTACTTATCGGGATGAACCATTTATATAAAGTGGGCGGTGCATTAAAGCCGTTGGCGGAAAAAATTTCAACCGACGCCGGCTATATGTTAACTGGTGGTTACGCCGTTTTGCGTGGCCGTGGTGAACAGGTTGAAAAGTTAGATATTTCGACCCCGTTGTATGTTATTGTGGTTACAGAAAACCAAGGTATAAGCGCAAAAGAAGCTTATAAGATTTACGACGAACTTGATTTACACGATTTTGAGTGCACTGACGACGCCGTTGACTTTTTAAAGCAAGGAAATATTACAGAGTTTTGCAAGACGGTTAAAAACGACCTTTATAACGCTACGGTTACCAAGATACCTACCATTAAAGACACCCTTGCTAAACTTGTTGAAGCCGACGCTTTAGTTGCGCTTATGTCGGGTTCAGGGTCGTCTTGCTACGGCATTTACCCAAATAAAAACAAAATGCTAGAAGCGTATAATTATCTTTGCGCTTACCTACCACCTGAAAGGCTTATCATGACTAAAACTTGTAAAGGTGTTAAAAACAAATACAAAAAAATTTAATAATCGTCGGGGTGGCTTTTGCCACCCTTTTTTGTTAAGAAGTGCGCTTTATTTTGCAAAACGACAATATACGATACCTGTTGTTTTAAAATTTGCCTAATTTATACGTTTAATTTGGCTTTTAATTTTAC
>JAGASB010000211.1 GCA_017621955.1 Clostridia bacterium
ACGATAAAGATGTCGGAGGAATTTCCGTTTGTTATAGAAAGTAATATCGCTCTAAATAAAGAGGGTAATATATATAAGGCAACAAGCAACGAAGATTCTTTTTACGCTATATATTGTAGCGAAGAATCGTCTAAGAGTAAGTTTGCAGACAAAGAAAATAAAAAGGATAACTTAGTTTGGTACATTGTCATAGCAGGGGTTTCTGCTTTGGCGGTAGGTGTAATAACTTACTTTGTAGTGGGATATATTGAAAGGAAAAAAGGATGCAAGTAAAGACGTGTTGTTTTATCGGTCATAGAGAAGTTCCTGATAGGAGCGAAGTGTATAACCGAACGAAAAAAATAATAGAGAACTTGATTGTTAATGAGAACGTCAAGGTTTTTCACTTTGGGAGCAGAAGCGCCTTTGATGATATTTGCCACGAGATTGTTACTGATTTCCAAGAAAAATATCCTGATATAGAAAGAATAAACTACAACCGTCGTAGTGAGTACGTTGTCAAGAAAGAAGAGAAAGAACGATTGGAAGAACAATGGAGCAAAGTTCTTCACGAACAGGTTACGCTGAAAGATTATGAGGGCGAGAAAATGTCTGAACGTGTCGCCCGTGCAGGAAAAGCATCATACGTAGAGCGCAATAAGGAAATGATTGATGATAGTGATTTCTGTGTGTTTTACTATAAGGAAGATTATAAGCCTGACGTAAGTAAATCACATTATCCATCAAGTGGAAAAAGTGGTACAAAAATTGCTTTTGATTATGCTACAAGCAAAAGCAAACAAATAATAAATGTAGCGGATGAGGGTGGCTGAATGTCAAAACATAAGGCTTTATTTAAGAAAATAGGGCTTTATCTTATGATTTCTCTTGCGATGATAACCGTCATAATGGGTATTTCCTTTTGGAGTAACGATAAAAACCCAACCTATGAAAACGTACCTTATACAGTAGAAGAAGCAAGAGTTTATGTAACGAATTACGGTGATTGTTATCACAGTTCAGACTGTTCGTATTTGCACTCATCAAAAATATCAATAGGTAAAGATAAAGCAAGGAATCAAGGATATTATGCTTGTAGTAGATGTAATGGCATATCGAGTGGGACGATTGATGTAACATATTATAAACAAGTAGAAAAAGATATGACAAGTGAAATAATTACTAAATCTATAATTGGTGGTTTGGTGGTTAGTCTTATTGTTTACGTTTTTATTCCCATTAAGAAAGATATACGAGATGAGTAGGAGAAGTGTTTTACTTCTCCTTTTTTGTTCAAAAGACGGTTTTAGACGATAAAAAACAAAATATTAACAAATTTTAATAAACAAAGTTAGACTAAATTAGACAAAACCTATTGACATACTTATTCTAAATGAGTATAATTAAAGTATCATAAGATTGGAAGGTGCATTATGACAACAAAATTGTTTGAAAGACTTGTTACTAAATTCTCTATTAAGGTGGCTGACTTAATTAAATATTTAGAGATTTCAAAAGCAACTATTTATAATTATAGAAATCTTGAAAACTTCTCGGATATACCAAAGGACAAGCAATATAAAATATTCTATTTGTTTGGTAAGGAAACAGAAGAAGAATTGGTGCTTGTCTTGGACGAATCAGACCCCGATATTTTAGCAAAATATGTTAATCGTATTTCAAGCATTTTGAAAGGTAGTGTGCAAGAGCAACAAGAAGCTTTGGCTTCAATAGAAGAACTTGAAGCTACCAATGAACGTCTTGTAAAAGAAGTAGCGGCTTTGCAAAGACAGTTGCAAATGGTGCAAGGATTAAAAGATATAGACGAGTTCACAAGAACCGTTTTACTTGACAAGGTTGCGACTATAACAAAAGGTGCAACAACCGCTGAAATAAAAGAATTTATAGACTATTTGGAGATTTTCGATAAGTATCGTCAAGCTATGAAAAGAGGAGATAAATAATGGGATACTTGTACTTAAACTTTCTTGACAACTTGGAAAAAGGGAGCAAGAGTTGGGACGATTTTTATACCACATCGCTTACAGAACAATACGAGGTGTTAAAAAGAAAACTTGGCGGTTACGCAAGTGGAACACTTCAAGAGTTTATTTCTATGGCGTTCCCTGCTCAAACGTCAAAGTATTATAATATATCTATGCCGTCTTTTGACCGTAGAATGAAAGAAAATCGGTTTGGCAAACAATGTATATACAACATTGTCATTAGACCTGAAAAAGATAGCTATTTATCTTACATTCTTCCGTCAAATTATGATTTCATTGTAATAGGTGACGTTACTTTTGGTAGTGTTATTGATATTACTGTAAAAGGTATTGAGCTTATTGACAGTAAAGTTGCAAAGTTTGGCGAAAAGAAGGTTCTTTGTACTGCGGCGTGTGCTTTTAGTAAAAAAGAAATTCCTAATAGAGTTACGGGAAGAACAAGTCAAGTTGCAGACTACGGTACAAGAGATATGCACGATGCCGTTCTTACAAATGACTTTGTATCTTCTCTTGCAAATGACCTTTATCCCGTACCACATCCTGAAAAAGCAATTAGAACTTTTTCCGAGTGGCAGAAGTATATAAATTTTAGAAAGTATTACTTGGGCAAACAGTCGGAAAGATGCGAAGAAATAACCGATGTAGCTGTATGTAATTCTTATATGATAACAAAAGAAGCGTATCGTAGAAACGAAGACGCTTTTTCGGCATATCTTTTAGACGGTATTGAGCAATTCTCAAAGGGTGAGCAGATTATCTTGTCGAAGGAAGTTTCCGGTTCAGATAGTTTCCCTTTAATTAGAATTGCAATTGCTAAAAATAGAAAACAAATTCTTGCTGATACGTATGGACGAGGCGGTAAGGGTAAGCCCAAGTATGAAGCTAATCTTCAAAGATATACAAGAGAAGCAATGGGTATATCTTCTCTACCCCCGAAATATGATGAAAAAGGCAATATGAAAGGCTTAAAAGCGTACTTGTTGGGTGAACGCTATTTGTTTACGTATGTTGACATTGAGCCTGACTTGTCGGCGCTTGATAAAAAATATGAGAAAGATTATACAAGTGCTTGTGCTGAAATAGATAGCAAATATTTTTCTATTATAAATAGCGAACTTGTTAAGTTTATGGAAGGGCAAACGCCTATCGTGCGAAGAACGTACGATGAGAAATTAGCCAAATACAAACAAGAACTTGACGAAACGCTTGAAAGAGATATTGAAAAAAATAGTGACAAGGAGATAAAGCGAGCCTATGAAGCAGAACTTGCCAAGAAAATTGCTCCGCTTGATGCTCAAAGAAAGAAAAAGCACGATGAAATTCGTGCGAATATGAAAAAACTCAAAGATAAAAAGTTATTGGAAGATGAGTATGATGAAGAATACGATGTTTTAAGAGCTTCTGCCGAAACAGTTGATATGGAATATTATCAAGAGGTGGATAAAATTAAAGCAAGCATCTCTCTTCGTGATTTTTATGTTCGTAGAAACCAAGAACTTATTTCCAAAAAGGAAAAGAGTTTAGCAATAAGTTTTCAGTCTGAAATCGAGCGCATTAAGAAAGAAAAGAAAGGACAATTAGAAGTTCAATATAGGGGTTCTATTGAAAACGAAAAAACTGAGGTTAAAGAAAGACTTCAATCTAAGCTTAAAGCAGATAAAGCTGAAAAGGTTGAAAACGAAACTGTTCGCAAATATTTAATTTATTTCAGACCCGAAGATACTAACGAAAAAGTTAAGGATTTAGAAAAGCAGATTGAAGCTATTGATGCTAATTATTTGACGTATGATAACCGTGCGGAAAAGGCTAAAATAGAAAGACAAGAAAAGGCATTAAATTCAATTCTTGGCGGTTACGTTAAGAATCCGTTCTTGCCTACGTATTTGTTCTCTCCCGAAACTCTTGCACAAACGGTTAGAGATACGACAAAAGAACCTGAATGGTGTTTGGAAAGCTTGAATGATAGACAAAAGCTTGCGGTACGTCGTGCGCTCGCAAGTGAAAGTTTGTTTCTCTTGCAGGGCCCGCCCGGTACGGGAAAAACCCAAGTTATTGCAGAGATAACGGCACAGCTTACTAAACAAGGTAAAAAAGTTTTAATTTCATCTGAAACACATAAGGCGATTGACAATGTATTTGAACGTTTGCCTAAAATCCCTGAAATCAGACCACTTCGTTTGATTCCTTCTCAAAACGGAAAAGAAACAAATTACAGTCCTGAAAGATTGGTAGATAACTTCTATCTTAATATAAGTGGAAATCTCGAAAAGCAAGTTAGAAGATTTGAACATTTTGAAGAAACAAAACTTGTTTTCGATGAACAAATGAAAGCTCTTCGTTTTGACTACGAAAAGGTTCTCAAATTGAAGAGAGATAATGCAAATATCGAAAGAGAAAGAGCTTCTTTGGTTGATTTGATAAACAAGTTGAATATAGAACTTGAACAAATTCGTGAAACGCTCTCGATTGCAAAAGAAGAAACTGAAAAGTATAGAAGAACAAACAAATATATCGAAAGCTATCGTTTTGATGGCGAGGGTGCTGTTGAAATCTATATGGAACAGTTCAGACGAGAGGCTCAGGACTTGCTTTTGTCGTTCGCTTGTTTGGAAGAAGTTCCGATTGACAAGGTTTATGAGCTTGCAAGAATAGATATAGAAAAAGTTCGTGAAGAACTCAACTCTATACTTTCCGAAGATATTATCGTTAAATTAAAGAGCCGTCAACAAGAACTTCGTGGTATATTAAGTGGTTTGCGTGACCCTGATACCGACGAAGCACCCGAAGAAGGCGATGAAAACTACGAAGAATATAAGAAATATCAAACGGAACTCAAAAACGTGGTAAATTCTATAAAGACAGCTCAAAGTTCTGCGTCTTTTGACTTTTCAGAAAGCATTATATTTGCGCTCGTTCCGTCCATTATCAACTCCAAAGAGTTGTTAAAACAGCTTCCTGAAGAGCTTACTGCGTTCAAGATAAAGTTACAAGGTGTTGTTAATTCGATTAAATCAAATCTTGATGTTAAAATATCTTCTCTTTCACAAAAGGAAAGTGAAATTGAATACGCAATAAGCGACAAACAGCTTGAAATTAGCGAAAAGAAAAAGCGTTATGAAGAGCTTGGCGAAAATGAAGGAATTGAAGCTTATGGAGAACTTAATTCCGCATTAAAGCAAAAGATAACAAGATTTTTCCGTGATTTTGACATCGTAAAGGAATACGATTCAGATAACTTGGAAGAAGCCTTTACTATTATTGCCGAAGAATGGCGCAAGCTTGAAAGTGGGTATAAGTCCACACAACAAGAAAACAAAGTTAAAATACCTATGTACAAGGAGATTGTCAAATATCTATCCCAAGAGGACATATTGGAGGAAGATAGACAGTCTTACACGAGAGAATTGTTTAACAACGTAAACGTTTTCGGTATTACTTGCACAAGCCGTGATAGATTTACGAAAAACCAACTCCAAGAACTTGATAGATACGGTATTGAATCGGTTGATATTAGAACGCAAGGTATTGACGTTGTAATTATTGACGAGGTATCAAAATCTTCGTTCCTTGACCTTTTAATCCCTATTCTCTATGGTAAAACGGTTATACTTGTTGGTGACCACAGACAGTTGCCACCGATGTATGATTTAAGACATATGAGAAAAGATGATTTTGAAGGTCTTGATGAGAGCATCATCTCCAAAGAAATCAACGACGGCTACACAGCGTTGTATGAAGAGTGTTTCTTCAAAACTCTTTATGAAAGCGTTCCTTCAGACTTCAAAGTTATGCTTAATAAGCAATACCGTTGCCACAGTCACATTATGGAAGTATTTAATCATTTCTATGGTGGAAATCAAAAAGGATTGACTGTTGGAAAGAAGCAGCAGGACGACGAAAAGGAACACAACTTATCCGTAAAAATCAATGGCAATTCTATTATTGAACCCAAGCATCATATTTACTTTATTGACTGTGACCAAAGAGAGTCAAGTGCTTACGAAGGAAGTACGTCAAAGGTAAATGAACAAGAAGCGGCTGTTGCAATGGTTCTTCTCCGTGAACTTGACAAAGCAAGCACCGAACTTGAAAAGCAAGGTAAGATAAAAGTAAGCAAGGATAAGAAGATTGATGAAAGACCGAGCATTGGTGTTATCTGTACCTATGGTGACCAAGCGAACTTGATAAAGAAAAAGAGAAAATATCAACAGTTTAGCGGTTTTTCGGGCAAACAAGATGAAAAACTTGTAATTAGTACGGTTGACGATTTTCAGGGCGATGAAAGAGATATTATTATCGTTTCAATGGTTCGTAATCCCGCAGGAAATAGATATGATGCGGAATTTATCAAGAAATTTGAACGTATAAACGTAGCTCTCTCTCGTGCAAGAAAGATGTTGATTGTTGTTGGTTCTCGCAAGTTTTTAACCGAAGCAGGCGTAATTGACTTGCCTGATTTGGACGGCAACCACGCATTAGACAAAGTTAATTTCCACGTTTATAAGGAAATTATTGATACAATCAATTTCCGTGGACGTGTACTTACAGCAAGAGATATTATAGGAGAATAAAGATGGAAGAAAAAGTTATAAAACAAATTAAAACTTCTTGTCCTTTTCCATTATTACTCTATAAGACAAGTGTAAAATACAATGAAGTACGTAAGGCTTCAGGAATAGCTTATATACTGCTCGACTTAATTCAAAAAACAGCAACTTCAAGCGAAAAAATGGGAGAAGTCTTGTTGAAGTTCGGTATTCCCAAAGAGTTACACTACATATTTGGTAAAGAAATTGCTAATCTGATTGGAACGGAGATTTTGCAGTCGGTTTATCCTGCAACGCATTTCCTTAATCCTAATTATTTTAGTGAGATAATGGTAAAAGATATATCTTTGACAGCCAAAGGACGAAAGATGTTTACCGAAGGAGCTATTCCAACGGGAGCAGAAAAAACCAAAACCAAAGATATTTATTTCAGCCCGGTAACAAGAAAGTTCGATGTAGAAAGCAAAGTGGCATATATGCCGTTGGCTGCTTGTTATCTCGGAGAAGAATTTCTTGACAAGGTTGATATAGATATTTCAGGCTTGGAAGATTATATCAATGCGAATACAACAAAAATCGGTTTGAAAGCTGAGGAAAGAATGGTTTCGTATGAAACCGAAGAACCCAAAAAGCTTCACGTTCGTAAAGAAGATGGAATGACAATCATTATTCGTCCGTCGGGGGTTGAGTTCTTTTTTGGAACGTCTGATGAAACGGCTTTCTTCTACAAATATTACTCTTCGGCTCTTATGACAGAAGGCTTGTTGATGAAAAACAACTACAAGTTTGTTAATGCGCTCAAAGAAATCGTTTCAGTACCTACTGTATCAATCACGGAACTTGATAAGGCTGTCAACGTTCACTTGCCGAGTGATGTTCAAAAGCAAGCTACAAGACCTTGTAAAGTATTTCTTAATAAGGGTAGATTAGGCGTTGAGAGAAGCGATAATGTAATCAAGATTGATGATAAAACAAGCGGAATTTTCTTGGATTGGATTGACGAAAACGCAGAGTTTGCTCTTGTGGATAACAGCGCAATTCATTACTATAATGCCTTGAACGTATCTATGCCTTGCGAAAAGTTTGGCGATACGTTTGAAATGCAGTTGCTTGTAGAAAGTATTGCTTCCGCAGAACAATATTCCGAATTGGTAAAAGCTATTTTTGAAGTAGTAAAGAATAAACCGTTTGATGCCGAAAGTGGACGAACCGTATTATTTGTTGTTGACGGTTTGAAAGATGCTGATTTGTTTGGTGAATACGTGGAAGCAAAATTGTCGGCACTTAAAACGGCTGACGATAAAATTGAATTGCTTATGAAGATGAACGCAATCTTCAATAAGAACGCTGAATGGAAAGCTTATTTTGAAACCTTTGCCAAAGATTTGTTTGAAGCAAGTGTTGAAGAAATAAGACTTGATAATATGATTTATAAAACGACAGTCCTTTCTCCGATAAAAGAAGCTCTTGGAATGACGGAAATAGATTATATTACTAATTTCACAAAGCATATAGCGAATGACGAAGATAGCGATTTAGTTTATCAAGCACTTGAAACCGCAGGGTTTGAAACAAATGTTATTCTTGGTGTTGTTAATGTTATTGAGAAATATATGCAAAGCGTTATTATCGGGCAAAATATTCTTTCGGAAACAAGCTTGGCTTCAAAATTCCAAAACGTTAAAATAAACTTATGGAAGCTTAACGATATGCTTGGAATCGAGAGTGTATCAGAATATACGTTGAAAGACGATTACAACGTTGACGAGTTCTTTAACGCATACAGCACCTTGCAAACATCTTATAAGGGTATTGAAAAATACAAGCAGTATGCGGCAAAAGAATATGCCCAAGTGAAGCAATTTATGGACATATATGAGCCTATACACGATATTCTATCCATTGAAAGAACAGCTTCTTCTCACCCTGATAGAATAACTAAGAAGTACATAAACGACTATCTTGCACACGGCAAATATAAAGAAGCGATTTGTGATTTAGTTGTCAAGCTTCAATATGATTTACGAGAACTTCTTTCGATGGGAGATGAAGCATCTGCTCACGATTTAATTGAAGAAGCTCGTAGTCAAAAAATGATAGACGGCAAGCAAGCATCTAATCTTCATAAGTTACGTATGTGCCGAAACGGTTTCCAACACCCTGAAAGAACTCAAATTCCTTATGACAAGGTAACGATTGAAGCGTGGTGTGAAGATGTATTCTCGTTGAAGGAGGTAGAGGAATGAGTCAACAAGTAATAATTGATTATCAGCAGATAGCAATACAATGCAATAGTATTTGCGATATTGCAGAAGCACGTTTGAAAGAACTTGACGAAATGATTGCGAAGCTTGAAAGTACGTCAACACAACTTTTGAACGATGAAACGGAACGTCTTAAAAAGCAAATAGAAAAAGAACGTGACGAATTGCTTAAAAAGATAAAAAATGTTAGAGATAAGGCAGATAGCGATGCAATCAAGGGTGTTATTCGCACCAATAACCACGACGTTTTATATCAAAAGCGAGATGAAGCGATAAATGCTGCAAGAGATTTGCAAAACACGGTCAATGTTTTGGCTTCTACAAAGCTAATTGCCTTTGATGAAACGTTAAGAACTCTTCTTGGTGATAAGTTGCAGGACGATTACCGCAAGTTGTTGGAAAGAAGTAACGGAGTTGTGACGATAAGTGGACAAATTCAAAGTTTGTTAGACTCTATTTCTGACGTCGCTTTACGTCAATTCGTATATTTAGCATATATCAAGGACAATTCTCTATCGGGTGAAACTTTGATTAGTGCCGGCAAGGAATTGATGGGTAAAACTTACGAGGCGAGGATTGAAGAAGAACGTGCGAAAATCCGTGCTGAACTTGAATCTGCTCGTGTAGAAAAGACCGTAATCGAAAAGGTTGTTGATGGTGGCAAGTCTATTTCCGAAATGCGTGAAAGCGCTACTACCGAAATAGTCGGAGAAAAGGTTCGTCAAAAGTCCTTGAAGATTATAATGGATGCAATCAAACAGCGTGGTTTTATTGTTGATAAAAAGAATATTAAAATCAATCGTGAGAGCAACGAAGTTGTTATGGTTGCGTTGAAAGCAAGTGGAGAAAAAGCAGAGTTTAGAGTATTCCTTGATGGTCGATTTATTTATGATTTTAGAGGATACGAGGGACAAGCTTGTCAAAAGGACATAGAACCTTTTATGAAAGACTTGGAAGAAGTTTACGGGATTCACGTAACAAAATCACAAGAAATTTGGAGCAATCCTGATAAGATTTCTACTATGAAATATCAAACGTTTAATACAAATAAGAATCGGAGGTAAGAACTATGGCATTAAATACGACTTTTAGTAGATTAAAAAGAGAAATAGGTATTAAAAAGTGCGTTATTGTTGATGGTAACGTTGGTGACGTATATCTCAATGAGAAAAAGCAAATCGTTGACTTAAAGCAGTATCTTATGGATATGCTCAAAGGTATGGAATACGATGACGTTTTGTATTGGGATAGAATTGACGGTGTTGATGGAGATGTTTCCCGTCTTTCAGTTATAGATGAAGTCGAAGTAGAAGGTGATGCCTACTCTTTTGACGATGATGAAGAAGAAACTACTTCAACCGAAGAGGATAAAACGGGGAGCGGACTTTTCAAAGAACCGTCCGAAATTTTCAATATCATCTTTAAGAACCTTAAAAAGCCTAATCGTAAAATTGCTTTTGTTCTTAATTGGGCTGATTATTTGTTCACTACGGGTGGACAACTTCCCCCTGATGAAAGAGAACTTCTTACACTTCTTGGAAAAGCTATCAAAGACAAAAAGGTTGAATATCTCAATGCCGAAGTCAATGAAAGCACAATCATTTTAATTACAAGCAAACTCGCAATGTTTCCCATTTCTTTCTATCAAGCAAATCCCGAAGTTTCTTGCTTGACTCTTTCAAAGCCTGACCGTGAAGAAAGAGAAAAAATGCTTGAAAAAGTAGAAAGTGGCTTTGAAGTAAAATTAAAGCCGGGCGAAACGCTCTTGACTTGTGATAAGAAGAACGAATACGTTGATATGCTTGACGATTTTACTAACCGTGAAATCGTGCAAATGGCTCGACTTTCTCGCAAAGAAGGTAAAATGCCTTTTGAACAACTCTATTTGCTCTTTAAGTACGGCGAAAAGGATAATCCTTGGGAAAAACTTGATTATAAAGCAGTAAAAGATATTAAAAAGATTTTGTCTGAACGTGTTGTCGGACAAGAAGAAGCTATTGAAAAGATTGAAAAGGTTGTCGTAAAAGCCTATATGGGACTTACGGGAATACACAAATCTTCTTCTCGCTCTGCTCCGAAAGGTGTATTGTTCTTCGTTGGACCTACGGGCGTAGGTAAAACGGAACTTTCTAAAGCTCTTGCAAAATTCTTGTTCGGTGACGAGCAAGCTTGTATCCGTTTCGATATGTCGGAATATGCCCAAGAAAATAGTGACCAAAAGCTTATTGGTGCGCCCCCCGGATATGTTGGATACGAAGAAGGTGGACAGCTTACTAATGCGGTAAGAGAAAAACCTTTCAGCATTATTCTCTTTGACGAAATTGAAAAGGCGGCTAAACCTAATCCCCGTATCTTGGATATTTTCTTGCAGATTCTCGAAGATGGTAGATTGACCGATAGTAAGGGTGAAACTGTTTATTTTAGCGAAAGCGTTATAATCTTTACGTCAAATCTCGGCGCATCCGAAGTATCGTCAAGCGGAACTAATGAAGATATAGCAGAAGAGTTTATCAAAATTGTTAAAAACTACTTTGATAACGAAATCAAACGTCCTGAAATTCTTGGACGTATTGGTTACAGCAATATTGTTCCGTTCAACTTTATTAAAGACAAGGAATTTAGCATCAAGATTGCAAAATCAAAGCTTCGTCCCGTACAAAAAGCTATCTCTGAAAAGTATAGAATTGACCTTGAATTTGAAGATGAACTCAAATTCATCAACTATATTCTCGGTGGCGCTGATAGCAGCAAGGGTGGACGTGATATTTTGAATGCAATTAACGATAAACTTTTGGACGAGCTTGCTATGTTTATGTTTGAAAATAAACAAGACTTGGCATCGTTTAAGGGTGCAAAAATCCTTGTAAAAACCACGAAAGACGGACTTGATTTCAGTTTTGAAAATGATTAAATTCAATGTCGCAAGTATCAATAAGTGTACTGAAGTAGAAGGACCTTTCAAAAGGCTCTGTATATGGTTTCAGGGTTGCAACATCCATTGTTTTGGGTGTTGCAATCCCGATTATCAAGCCCTTGTTCCGAAAATGCTATTCTCTATTGATGAGCTTGTAAATATTATAAAAGAAGCTCAAAAAGAATTTGGGATAGAGGGTGTTACATTTTCAGGGGGAGAACCTTCTTTGCAACAAAATCTTCCCGTTTTAACAAGCAAAATTAAAGAACTTGGTTTAGGTGTAATTTCTTTTACGGGACACAATTACGAAGATGTAAAAGACTGCTTTGTCGGTTGTGACGTAGTGTTAGATGGTGCTTATAAACAAGCAGAAAAAGAAACTCAAAGAAGATTGCTTGGCTCAAAAAATCAAAGAATTATTTGCTTAACGGAAAGATACAAAGATTGTATTGATACGTGGTTCAACAGTTCAGAAACCAAGACAATGGAAGTTAGTTTAGCTGATAAAATTGTCATCAATGGCGATGCTGTTTGATTCGCAGGAGAAATTATAACAAATGAAGTATTTAGTGTTTGATATTGAGTGTTGCGACGGTAAGCATATTTGCGAGTTTGGTTATGTGCTTATTGATGAGCAATTCAATGTCTTGGAAAGGGATTGTATAACCATAAATCCCGGATATAGATTTAAGCTCACGGGCAGGGATGAAGAAAGCGATATTTCGTTGGCATTTCCCGAAGAAGTGTACTACAATAGCCCTAAATTCGACTTTTATTACGATAGAATAAAAAGCATTTTAACAACACCTGACTGTCAAATTATTGGCTTCTCTCTTTCTAACGACGCAGGCTTTTTAGCGACTGCGTATGAACTTTACGGGAAAGAACCTATCAGTTTTACATATTACGATTTTCAAAAGTTATATCAGGGTTATACGAAAGCAAAGAATCGCACGTCCGTAGAGGGATTTGTTGCAGAACTTCAAATAGCTGATATTACTCTTCACAAGAGTGATGATGATTCGTGGGCAGTAGTCAGAGCGTTGCAAATTATAAGTGAAAAAGAACACCTTACTCTTTCTGAAACTCTTAAAATGCTAAAGAAACGAAATAACGATTATCGAGCAGAACGGGCAAAGGAACATAATCTTTCGCTTATTGAGAAGATAAATGGTGGCAACCTGAAAGCTCAGAATGAGTTTATGAAGAACTTTATCCATAGACTTGAACTATCCGAAGAAAAACAAGATGAACTATTCTTTGGTAAAAGTGTTTGTATTAGTTCTCACTTTCAAAAGAAAAGGTTCAATGAGTTTCTTGCCATAATAGAGCGCTTGTATTCGTTGGGGGCAACCTATACGGGCAAAGCAAGCGTTTGTGATATTTTTATTGAGTATCAAGACGGTGAGGAAGAGGAAATTCGCTTTGCGAGTGTAAAGCAAGCAGAAGAAACCGAAAATAAGTCTATACAAGTTTTATCGTTGGAAGAAGCTCTTAAAGTTCTGAATCTTACGTTGGACGATTTGAATAAAGTTGATTACATTAACGAGAAGTTGTACAGCGAAAGAAAAGAACGCAGAAAAAAAGGAAAAGGACAAACTTATTATTCTACGGGGGAAAGCACTACGACTTTGGGCGATTTATTGAAAGCTCAAGGAATTGATTTGAGCAAGTTTGGACAAAACTAAAATAAAAATTAAGGAGAAGTTGGTAAAACTTCTCTTTTTTATAATGATAATTTATTAATAATGACAGATATTGTCATATTTAGTGTGATATAATAAAATATAAATAAAATTTGAGGTATAGTATGGGAGTAACAAAAACGGACTTTATGAGAGGTATGCAATGCCCAAAAATGTTGTGGTTGGATAAGCATAAACCTGAAGAAAAAATAATTCCGCAAGAAGTTCAAGAACGTCTTGATAAAGGAAATGAGTTCGGGGATAGTGCTATGGGTATGTTTGGTGAATATGTGGAAGTAAGTACATACAAGCCTAACGGACAATGGGATTACACTCAAATGATTGAGAAAACAAAAGGTTGTATTTCTCTTGGTGTAAAAGTTATTTGCGAAGCTTCGTTTTCATACTATTACAATTTCTGCGCTGTTGATATTTTGAAGAAAGTAGAAAATGGTTATGAGATGTACGAAGTCAAAGACAGTCCCGAAGTTGCTGAGCAATTTGTGAAGGATATAGGTTTTCAACGTTGGATATTGGAAAAATGCGGAATCAATGTTGTTAAATGCTGCATTGTGTATCACGGTGAAGATGAAGAAAATCCTTTTGTTATTAAAGACGTAACCCAAGATGCTAAATCTTATTCTTACGAAGTTGACGATAATATATGGCGACTTGGCAAAGTTAAAAAGCAAGATGAAGAACCAAGCGTTTCGATGGGCGAGCATTGTAATTGCCCTTATGAGTGTTGGTATATGGATTATTGCAAGAAAAATAAATAAAATAAAAGTGCGATATAACTAACTTTTCTATTGAAATAAATAGTCTTTTGTGTTATAATGTTGCTAACAACATAATTAGGAGATAATGATATGGCTGTTAGTTATAAAAAACTTTGGAAGTTATTGATTG
>JAGASB010000212.1 GCA_017621955.1 Clostridia bacterium
ATCGTTATACCCCGTTATATATGCAGTTGTAAATTCACGGTGAGCAGTCTTTTTAAGTTCGGTTTGAAACAGTGAATTTTCTTTATAACTTGCACCGACTTTATAATAAGCATCTATTGCACGGCGATATGCGTTTACAACCGTCGCAAGATAATATTCAGACTTCATTCTGCCTTCTATCTTAAACGAACAAACACCTGCTTTATCAAGTTCACCTATATAATCAAGCAAGTTAAGGTCCTTACTATTCATTATGTAAGTTCCACGTTCGTCTTCTTGCATTTCCATAAAACCACATTCTGAATCTTTTTCACGAATTTCATAATGCCATCTACACGCCTGAACGCATTCGCCACGATTACTGCTTCTACCCGTGCGATAATCGGATAACAAACATCTACCG
This sequence comes from Clostridia bacterium, assembly GCA_017621955.1. Next base: position 404 of record JAGASB010000212.1, read on the forward strand.
CTATATGAAATACACATAGCGCCGTGTATGAACGTTTCAATTTCCATATCGGGAACTTTTTCGGATATAGTTTGAATTTCATTTAGCGATAATTCTCGTGCTAAAATCACCCTTTTAACGCCGTAATTTTTCCAAAATTCTACCGTTTTATAGTTAAGTGTATTGGCTTGTGTGGATAAGTTTACTGCAAGATTTGGGGCAACTGTGCGTGCAAGATAAATCAAACCCGTATCAGATATAATAGCGCCGTCAACGTTGATTTTTTCCAAAAACTTAAAGTATTCTTGCGCATTTTCAATATCGTCGTTTCTACCAAAAATATTTACGGTAACGTACACTTTTTTGCCGATTGAATGCGCAAACTGTACGGCCTCAATCATTTCTTCATCGGTAAAATTGCCTGCCAACGCACGCAAACTGAAATGCTTTCCGCCGATGTATACTGCATCAGCCCCAAAGTAAAAGGCTGTTTTAAGTTTGTTCATATCACCTGCAGGTGATAAAAGTTCTATTTTTTTCATCTTAATTTTTCCGTAACGCTTACGCCGTCTTCTATATCAAAAATTTCAGTCCTTAAATTTTCAGAGTTGGTAACGGCTGTAAGAAAGTTTTCCATACTGTGTTTTGTCGTGTTAAATCTATGTGGTGTTTTCACCTTATCCCCAACGTACCCACGAAAAAGTACGTTGTCCGCAAACAATACTCCGCCCACGTTTAGAACGGATAGTAAGTGCGGTAAATATTCAAAGTAATGACCTTTTGGTCCGTCAAGAAATATAAAGTCGTATTCGCCCGTTAAAACGGGGATAATTTCAGAAGCGTCGCCCAAAAATATTTTAGCACGGTCTTGCACACCGAAAAATTTATAATTTTCCTTTGCTATAACCACCTTTTCTTCGTCAATTTCAATGCCTGTAAGCGTTGAACTTTGACTATTTAACAGCATTGCAATACCTGAAAGACCACGGTTTACACCTATCTCTAATATTTTTTTAGGCTGTTTTTCTTTTGCTTTTTCAATCAGCAGTTCAAACGACTTATCCCTTAATATAGGTTCGCCCGCTAATTTTGCTTCTTCCCTTAATTCGTATAAATGCTCAATCAATTAAACCACCATTACCACCGGCAAAATCATAGGATTTTTCTTTGTTGCCTTAAAGATATAATTTTTTATACTGCGCCTTATTATTCCGTTAAGTTCGGTTTCGTCACGCACGGTGCGTAAGTCCACACGCTTTAACGCATTGATAACGTTGGCTTTTGCCTCTGCTATCATTTCTTCACTAAACACTAATCCTTTGCCGATAATTTCAAGCGAAGTAAGTTGAGCGGAAAGTTCTTCAACACCAACTACTACTACAACCAAACCGTCTTCCGATAAATGTATTCTATCACGAAGAACGAAACTGTCTGCCCCGTCAATGCCAACACCGTCAACAAACCTACTGCCCGCAGAAAATTTTTCACCAAACTTAATAGTATCTTTGGTAAGTTCAACCGTGTCACCTATGTCGGCGATTAAAATATTACTTTCACGCATTCCTACGCTTTCTGCAAGACGTGCGTGCTTTTTAAGATGACGGTATTCACCGTGTACGGGAATAAAGAACTTTGGCTTAATTAGTGAGTGCAACATTTTAAGTTCGTCTTGACAAGCGTGCCCTGAAACGTGAATGGGTTCTAACGATTCGTAAATAACTTCTGCACCTAACCTATATAGATTGTTTATTACGCCGTAAATCATTTTTTCATTGCCAGGGATAACCGAAGCGCTTATAACAACCGTGTCGTTTTTGCCTATAACTACCTTGTTAAATTCACCGCTAGCCATACGGGTTAAAGCACTCATAGGTTCGCCTTGTGTTCCCGTTGAAACTATTAAAACTTGTTCGTCCTTAAAACTTTTTATCTTTTCAACATCGATAATAAGTCCGTCGGGAATTTTAAGTTCGCCTATCTTTGCCGCCGCCTCTGCAATGTTAATCATACTGCGCCCTGAAAAAGCGACTTTTCTTTTATATTGCACGGCAAGGTCCAAAATTTGTTGCAGTCTATGAACGTTAGAAGCAAATGTCGCTATTATTAGTCGCCTTTTTGCGTTGTCGTTGAAAACGTGGTCAAGTGTGTCTTTAACCACCGACTCACTCATAGTAGTGCCCTTAATTTCAATATTGGTTGAATCTGCCATCAATAACAGCACACCTTTTTTACCGATTTCAGAAATACGGTTAAGGTCCATAGTGTCACCGTTTACGGGCGTAAAGTCTATCTTAAAATCGCCCGAATGGAACACTACGCCGACGGGGGTTGTTATAGAAAGCCCCACAGCCCCTGCGATTGAGTGATTAACGTTAATAAATTCGATAGAGAAGCAACCAAGCTTAATTACACTACCCGGTTTAACGCAGTTTAAACTCACTTCGTTTAAGCGATGTTCTTTGAGTTTGTTTTCAATAAGCGTTAAAGTAAGTTTAGTGCCGAATATCGGTGCGGATATTTCTTTCATTATATACGGTAAACCACCTATGTGGTCTTCGTGCCCGTGCGTTATAACTATACCACGAATTTTAGACTTGTTCTGTTGAAGATACGATACGTCTGGTATAACAAGGTCAACACCCGGCATATTGTCGCCTGGGAACGTTAGCCCTGCGTCGATTACGATTATATCTTTACCAAACTCTAACGCTGTCATATTTTTGCCGATTTCACCAACGCCACCTAAAAACCTTACTTTAAGATTTTTTTTCGTATACTTTACGGGTTTTGGTTGTGATACCGACATATCTTTTATATTGTTTTTTGCTTTTACGGCAATTTTGCCGTTGGGTTTTTTAACTTTCAATGAGTCTCCTTAAATATATAAATGCAATTAGTTACGTTTTTTATAAGTAGTATTATACACTTTTTTGTCCGAATTGTAAACAGTATTTAAAAGACAATCAAAGAATTTAAATTTTAGGGGGTTAAAACACTTGAAAAAAAAGTCGTATAATAGTATAATCTAATACAAGTTAATTTAAAAACGTATTGTTTTATGTTGATTTTGAACTTTGTTTTTTAGAAAAATTCACTCGTGAGGTTTTAATATGAGAGTATACAATTTTGCAGCAGGTCCTTCTACTCTTCCACTCCCCGTGCTTGAACAAGCACAAAAGGAACTCCTTGACTATCAAGGAACGGGAATGAGCATTATTGAAATGAGCCACCGCGGTAAACCGTTTATGGCTGTCAATGACGAAGCTAACGCACTACTTAGGGAACTTATGAATATTCCCGATAATTATTCAGTGCTTTTCGTTCAAGGCGGTGCTACCCAACAGTTTGCAGCCGTTCCACTAAACTTACTTAAAAACGGTAAGGCCGATTATATCTTGACCGGTAACTTCGCTTCTAAGGCTTACGAAGAAGGTACTAAGTACGGCGATATGGCAATCGCTGCTTCTTCAAAAGAAGCAAACTATACCTATATCCCCGATATGAAAAACGTTAAGTTCCGTGACGGTATCGACTACGTTCATACAACTTATAACAACACTATTTTCGGTACAAGATACACTGAACTTCCTAAGACTGACGCTACACTTGTTACCGATATGAGTTCTTGCATTTTAAGTGAAGTGGTTGACGTAAGTAAATTCGGTTTAATCTATGCAGGCGCACAAAAGAATATTGCCCCCGCAGGTTTAACTATCGTTATCGTTAGAAAAGATTTATTAGGTAACGCTTCACCCGTTTGCCCCATTATGCTTAACTACGCTATTCAAGATAAGAACGACAGTTTGTATAACACTCCGCCGTGCTTCCCTATCTATATGTCAATGTTAGTTTTCAGATGGCTTAAAAACTTAGGTGGTGTTAGTGTTATGCAAAAGATAAACGAAGAAAAGGCTAAACTCCTTTACGACTTTATCGATAACTCTAATTTCTACACCAACAAGGTTGCTGTTAAAGACCGTTCTCTTATGAACGTTCCGTTCGTTTCACCAAGCGAAGAACTTGACGCTAAGTTCGTTGCAGAAGCGACAAAGGCTGGTCTTGTTTCTCTTAAAGGTCACAGAGTTACAGGCGGTATGAGAGCGTCTATTTACAACGCTATGCCTATCGAAGGCGTTAAAGCGCTTATCGAATTTATGAAGAAATTTGAAATGGAGAATAAGTAAAATGAAAAATATACTTACCTTAAACGCAATAAGCCCCGTTATTAACGACGTGTTTGATGAAACTTATAACGTTGGTAACGACGTTGCTTCCCCCGTTGGTATTATGCTCCGTTCGTTCAAGATGCACGATTACGCTCTTGACAAAAACACCGTTGCTATCGCAAGGGCAGGCGCAGGTACTAACAATATCCCCGTAAAAGAATACGCTGAACAAGGCGTGGTAGTTTTTAATACCCCCGGTGCTAATGCAAACGCTGTTAAGGAACTTGTTCTTTGCGCACTTTTGATGGGTTCAAGAAACGTTATCAACGCTACCGATTGGGTTAAGACGCTTAAAGGTCAGGGCGATGAAGTTGGCAAACTTGTTGAAAAAGGCAAGTCAAACTTTGCAGGCCGTGAAATTATGGGCAAAACGCTTGGCGTTATCGGTCTTGGTGCTATCGGCGCTTTGGTTGCAAACGCTGCGCTTGACCTTGGTATGCAAGTTTACGGTTACGACCCTTTCCTTTCTGTAAACGCTGCGCTTAAACTTTCTTCAAACGTTAAAATCGTTAAAGACCTTAACGACATTGCTAAAAACTGTGATTATATCACTATTCATATCCCCTATATCGCTGACCAAAACAAAGGCATTATCAGTAGCGGTCTTATTAGAAAAATGAAAGACGGTGTTGTTTTAGTAAACTGCGCAAGGGGCGAACTTGTTGATAACAATGCAATCGTTAAAGCAACGGAAAGCGGTAAGGTTGCAAAATATATCGTTGACTTCCCCGCTGACGAACTTATCGGTGCTAAAAACGTTATTTGTATTCCACACCTTGGCGCTTCAACCGAAGAAGCAGAAGATAACTGCGCTATTATGGCTGCTAAACAACTTATCGACTATATCGAAAACGGCAATATCGTAAACAGCGTTAATTACCCCACTTGCTCTATGCCAAGAACTACTGATTATAGGCTTGTTATTCTTCATAAGAATACTCAAAATATCCTTGCTCAAATCACCGGCACTGTTGGTAATGAAGGCATCAATATTTCTAACCTTACCAACCAAAGCAAAGGCGATTACGCAGTTACTATTTTAGATATCGACAACAAGGTTTCTGACGATGCAATTTCTCACATCTCACAAGTTGAAAACATCATTAAAGTTAGGGTTATAAAGTAAAACATTTCACATTAAATTCAAAACCACGGTAGGAAAAACTTTCCCGCCGTGGTTTTTTATAATTATTACAATATTTATAGTATTTAATTTTCGTCAACGAAACATACGCTGTTTTCGGCAACGTCGTCATTGAGAACTTTACCTGTTATTTTTAATCCTGATAAGCAAACGTGTTTGCCCTTTCTAACGTCAAAAGCCACTCTATCGACTTGTGCTTCAATATCGCTAAACACAACTCTTTGAATATTTCTGCCGTAAAGCAAGGCTACCGTGCTTGCTTTTGCCTTTATATTTCTAATCAAAATATTTAGAACGACGTGATAACGGTGAACTCTTCTATACTGCTCGTAAAGATAATCGCCCATAACGAAGAAGTTTTGTTTTACTTGTCCGCTTAAATCATAGAAGAAGCAGTCCCTAGTGCCTACGCCAAGCGCTATCGCATTGGTGCAGTTATTAAAGGTTGAATTTCTTACCTTGATTGCAAGCGTTGACGCTAATATAATAGCAAAGTTATCTACGTCGTAAAAATTAAGTCCTTCAATAACCGAATAGGTTATATTTGTAAATAGCACGCAACCACCGACTATCTTTGCATTGTTTTTGCCTGATAATACTATATTTTTTTGCGTATACTCTATCATATGCCCAACGCCCGACGGACCGTTTATATTAGCAAATAAAATATTATCGTCTTTTCCGTCGTAATAAACGGTTGCACCGTCAATTACAAAATGAAGTGAATCATAAAGATAGCAAGTTTTGTCAACGTGCCATTCTCCGCCGTCTAAAACTACCGTGCCTATATTTTCTTTAACAGCCAATTCTATGGCGTTTTGTATGGCTTGCCTATCGTTGCCGGTATTCTTTTCAACATAAACTTTGGTCATCATCATATCTTTTAAATTCCGTTCCGGCAATTTATAAAAATACGAACATTTGTTTGCTTTTTATTTTTTGTTATGATACAATGTATTAAAAGACTTGTTTATTCGGGGTTTTTATGTTAGACGAAAGAAGACTTTCAATTTTAGCAGAATGCGCAAAATATGACGTATCGTGTTCGTCAAGTGGTTCAAGGCGACAAAACAGTAAAGGCGGTATCGGAAACGCTTGCTTTGGTGGGCTTTGTCATTCGTTTACACAAGATGGTAGGTGCATATCCTTGCTTAAAATTTTAATGAGCAACGATTGCTGTTATGACTGCAAGTATTGTATGAGCAGATGTACAAATAATATTGAACGAACAACGGCCGAACCCGATGAAATATGTCAATTAGTTATGGAATTTTATAAGCGTAACTATATTGAAGGATTGTTTTTATCTTCCGCAGTGGTAAAATCACCAAATTTTACGATGGAAAGGCTTTTTGACACCGTAAAAAAACTACGCACCGAATACCATTTTAACGGCTATATTCACCTTAAAGGTATTCCGTCTGCCGATAAACTTCTTATTGAACGTGCAGGTTTTTACGTTGACCGTATGAGTTTTAACATTGAACTGCCAAGCGAAAAAAGTCTTAAACTTTTAGCACCACAAAAGAGCAAAACAGCCATTATTGAGCCTATGAAAATGCTTGCGCTTGACAAATATTACGACAATCCGCTAAAACTAAACCGCCGAAAAGACTTTTTACCCGCAGGTCAAACTACACAAATGATTATAGGCGCTTCACCAGAAACAGACGCTCATATTCTTAAACTTACAGAATATATGTACCGCAACTATAAACTTAAACGTGTATATTTTTCAAACTATACGCCTACCAACTTTGACACTTCGCTTCTACCCTATGAACAAGCACCGTTAATTAGAGAACACCGATTATATCAAGCCGATTGGCTTATTAGGTTTTATGGTTTTACTGCTGATGAAATTACGGGAAACGACGGTTTTTTATCGACCGAGTATGACCCAAAATGCGCTTGGGCGCTTAAAAATTTAGGGCTTTTCCCCGTAGAGATTAACACAGCCTCACCCGAAATGCTTATCCGTGTACCAGGGATAGGTGTTAAAAGCGCTTATAGAATTATGTTGGCAAGACGGCACGCAAAACTTGACTTTAACGACCTTAAAAGACTGCGTGTTGTATTAAAACGTGCCCAACACTTTATTACTTGCAACGGCAAATTTATAGGCTCAAAAAGTGAATATTCCATTAAAAATTTGCTTATAGGTGCGGAATTAAGTTCAAACTGTGAACAACTTTCAATGTTTGGTGGTAGTGCTGGGTTTTCCGCACTAACGGGGGAATTATGAAAATTTTTATTATCGACAACCATATTGATAGCCTACTATCAGCTTTGTTTTTTAGTTTTACTGAAAAAATTAAGCCCGACGAAGTTTTGAATAAAAAAACATATCAGCCACGCCTTGATGCTATAACTATGGAAATAGTTACCGATAAGAAAAAAGCAGATAGAGTTAAAACCGCTCTATTTAAGTACGGTGGAGACGACGTTATCGCTCATATTAAAGTTTGTATGCTTTCTTGCGACCAAAAAGCACTTACGGTTGCGTTTTTATATGCACACTTTATGCTTGAAAAACGAAAAGATACAAGTGAGTTTTTGGGCGAAAAGTGCGTTTCGGACTTTTCTTACACCGTGCAAAAGGTGTTACACGAAAGACATATTGTAAGTGGTTTTTTACGCTTTCAAGAAAGTTCACACGGTGTTATGTACGCAAAATACGCACCCGACAATGATATAACCGCACTCCTTGCACCGCACTTTTTAAGACGGCTTGGTGCTATCCCCTTTATTATTCACGACGGCAAGCGAAACAAAATTGCAATATCTAACGGAAGAAGTATTAAGATAGAACACACCGACCTACCATCAAACTTTTGCCCGTCCGAAAACGAAGAAGACTTTATGTCGTTATGGCGAAAGTATTTTGACAAAATCAATATTAAAGAGCGTCCACACTTAAAACAGCAAGATTCTTTTTTTCCACGGCGATATCGCAAATATTGTTTTGAAACATGGGAATAAAAAAAACTTGTACTATAAAAGTACAAGTTTTTTTATATCGAATTTGTTTTGACTTATTTAGAAAGTGCTTCTTGAACTGCAACTGCGCATGCAACGGTCATACCAACCATCGGGTTGTTACCAGCACCGATGAGCCCCATCATTTCAACGTGAGCAGGAACAGAGCTTGAACCAGCAAACTGTGCGTCAGAGTGCATTCTACCCATAGTATCGGTCATGCCGTAAGAAGCGGGACCTGCTGCCATGTTGTCGGGGTGAAGCGTTCTTCCCGTACCACCGCCTGATGCAACTGAGAAGTAGCTTTTGCCGTTTTCAATCGCCCATTTTTTGTACGTTCCAGCAACGGGGTGTTGGAATCTTGTGGGGTTGGTTGAGTTACCGGTAATAGATACGCCAACGTTTTCAAGTCTCATGATAGCAACGCCTTCGGGTACACTATCAGAGCCGTAGCATTTAACGTTTGCCCTTGCGCCTTTGCTGAATGCTTTTTCAGAAAGTACTTTAACTTCTTCGGTTGCGGGGTCAAACTTAGTTTCAACGTAAGTAAAACCGTTAATTCTTGAAATGATATATGCAGCGTCCTTACCAAGACCGTTAAGGATAACTCTTAAAGGTTTAACCCTTACTTTGTTTGCGTTTAGTGCAATTTTGATTGCGCCTTCTGCCGCAGCAAAAGATTCGTGACCTGCTAAGAAACAGAAACATTCGGTTTCTTCACTAAGAAGCATTTTACCAAGATTTCCGTGACCTAAGCCAACCTTTCTGTTTTCTGCAACTGAACCGGGGATACAGAAAGACTGTAAACCGATACCGATGTTTGCAGCTGCTGTTGCAGCACTCTTATCACCCGTTTTTTCTGCTGCTTTTAATGCGATTGCAGAACCTACGGTGTATGCCCATTTTGCGTTTTCAAAACAAATAGGCTGTGTTTCTTGTGTGATGTTATAAGGAGAAATACCGTACTTATCACAAATTTCTTTACATTCGTCAATAGAACTGATGCCGTATTCAGCAAGCGTTGCAAGAATTTTGGCTTCACGTCTTTCATAACCTTCAAATTGTGCCATGTGTCGTTACCTCCTTATTATTCTTTACGTGGGTCAATATACTTAACCGCACCGTCTTCTTCTTTAAAGCGACCGTAAGTGCCTTTTGCCTTTTCGTACGCTTCGTTGGGTTCCATACCCTTTTTGATAAAGTCAGTCATCTTGCCAAGTGAAACGAATTCATAGCCGATAACTTCATTGTTTTCATCAAGTGCCATTCTCGTGCAATAACCTTCGGTCATTTCAAGGTATCTTACGCCCTTTGCTTTGGTACCGTACATAGTACCTACCATTGAACGTTCGCCTTTACCAAGGTCTTCCATACCTGCGCCGATTACAAGACCGTCCTCAGAGAAAGCAGACTG
>JAGASB010000213.1 GCA_017621955.1 Clostridia bacterium
AAAACACAAATCTCGAAGAGAAAGCAAACTCTTTGAGACACTTCCCATCAAAATCACCGATATAACCCTTTCCGAATCCGAGACACAAAATCTCGATGAAATCGAAAAAGACATTCTCCGCGATTATTTCATCATCGGCGCGGCATTGTCACTGAATTTTTCATTGCAAATAAAATTCACGACAAAATCGTCACATGTTCTTCACTCTCCCAGAACGCCCGTTTCGTCACTGAAAAGTTCCGCTAAAAGTGCGGGAAAAACGAAAACGGGAAAGTCTGGAAAGGCGAGAAAATCGTTAGGGAAATTCGCGCAAAAAAGCGGGAAATTTACCAAATCGAAAATGTCTGCGGAAACGTTGCATTATTTGACATTTTTCAATGCAATTAGTTCGGGGAATCAATTGAATCAAAATAATCAATTTAATCAAATACATCAAATGAAAGAAAGTAAAGAAATGAAAGAAAAAGATTCAGTTTTGTCTCATAAATTGTCTGATGAAATTATTCAATTACTTCCATTACTTACAGAAGAATATCGAATTATTATTGTGAATTGTTCCATTATCCACTCGAAGCAATTGACGGACCTAGTATTTGGCATACAAAAGGTGTTTTACACAAAAAATTATATTACGGAGTAAATGTTTTAGGTTATAAAGACGGTAATATAATAATGGGTTGGGAAGCAGATGATATGCACGGGTTTGGTGATTTGGAATTGATAAGTGAAGATAGGTATGAATGGCTTACTAACACAAGATATAGACCTATAACATCCACAACTGGTTTGTCTTACTAATACTTGATGTTTTTTGGGAAAGAAACAGCAAACCGAATAAGTAAAAAGTAAAAAGAACAAAATATGTGCGTACTAATGTGCGCACATATTTGGTTTTAAATTCCAAAAAACTACTAAAAAATCAAAATTTTGCGTTTAGAACTTGAAAAAAAACACAAGATATAGTATACTGTATAAGTAGAAATTTTTAAACCGCATAAATTTACGGAGAAAATGTAATGGCAAAAACAAGTTATAAGGCAGAGGATATAAAGATTCTTGAAGGTCTTGACGCAGTAAGAATGCGCCCTGGTATGTACATCGGTACTACGGGGATAAAAGGTCTTCACCATATTCTTTGGGAAATAGTTGATAACGCTGTTGACGAAGCGGCAAACGGATACGCAAATAAGATTGAAGTTAAACTGTATAAAGACGGCAGTGCTTCGGTTGAAGATAACGGGCGTGGTATACCAACCGACATACACTCAAAAGCAGGTGTTTCGGGGGTAGAAGTCGTATTTACTCAACTGCACGCAGGCGGAAAGTTTAATGCGGAAAACTATTCGTATTCAGGCGGACTTCACGGCGTAGGTGCATCGGTAACTAACGCACTTTCAGAGTGGCTTAAAGTTGAAGTTTATAAAGACACCGTTTATCAAATGGAATTTTCAAGTTATCTTGATGAAAAGACGGGAAAGGTTAAGTCGGGTATTCCAAAAGCACCGCTTAAAAACACTAAAATAAAGACTAAGAAGAAAGGTTCGTTCATTCACTTTATGCCCGATAAACGTGTGTTTGAAACTACCGTTTTTTCGGTTGAAACAATACTTAAAAAATTAAAGGAACTTGCATTTTTAAATAAGGGACTTGAAATTAAATTTTACGATGAAAACACTGATTTTAGCCGTACTTATAAGTATGACGGTGGTATCGTCGATTTTGTTAAATACTTAAACGAAGGTAGGTCTTCGCTTTACGGCGAACCTTTATACGTTTCGGCGACAAAGGATAATATTTACGTTGAACTTGCCATTCAGCATACCGACGCATATACCGACAGCGTTTATTCTTACGTCAACAATATTCCAACAGGTGAGGGTGGAACGCACGAGACGGGTTTCCGTTCAGGACTTACACGTTCGCTAAACGATTATGCAAGGGAAAGAAATATATTAAAGGACAAAGACGACAATCTTTTGGGCGATGACTTTAAAGAAGGTCTTACAGCAATAATTTCAATAAAGATGCAAAACGTTCAGTTTGAAGGGCAAACCAAAACAAAATTAGGTAACCCCGAAGCACGCCCTGCCGTTGAGTACGTTACGGTAAACGAATTGTCAACGCTAATGAAAAACAAAAAACTTGGCAAAGTTTTTGATACTATAATAAATAAAGCATTGGGCGCTGCAAAGGTAAGGCTTGCCGCTAAAAAAGCAAAGGAAATTGCAAGGGCTTCAAAGAGCATTGAAACGCAAAATTTAGTCGGTAAACTTGCCGCTTGTTCAGGTAGAAAACCCGAACTAAACGAACTCTTTATAGTCGAAGGGGATTCTGCTGGCGGTAGCGCAAAACAGGCAAGAGTGCGTCAATATCAAGCAATTTTACCACTTCGTGGTAAACCACTTAACGTAGAAAAGAAAAAACTTGACCAAATTCTTCAAAACGAAGAAATAAGAACTATCATATCGGCGCTTGGCACAGGTATCGGTTCGGATTTTGACATAGGCGACCTTAAATTCCATAAAGTTATAATCTTATCAGATGCCGACCAAGACGGTGCGCACATAAGGGCAATACTTTTAACGTTCTTTTTTAGATACATGCCAGAACTTGTTAAGCAAGGGCACGTTTATATCGGTATGCCACCGTTATACAAAGTGCATAAGGGTAACGTTGAAGAATACGCTTACGATGACAAGGAACTTCAAGACAAGATAAATAAAGTGGGTAGGGGCTATTCTATTCAGCGCTATAAGGGGCTTGGCGAAATGAATCCAAGTCAACTCTGGGACACGACCTTAAATCCCGAAACACGTTCGTTAATGCGCGTTACCATAGAAGATGCGGTTGAAGCGGACAGGCTAATCACCGTGCTTATGGGGGACGAAGTTGGCGAAAGGAAAAAATATATATTTGAACACGCAAACTTTAACAAGGAAGACAAGTTTGCAAAAATAAAACGCTCTTAAAAACTGTAAGGGAAAAATATAATGGAAAACGAAAAGGGAATAATATTTAGTTCACTTGACGAAGTGTTAAAAAACTCAATGATTCCGTATGCGGAAAACGTTATTTTAGACCGTGCGCTTCCGCGTGTAGAAGACGGATTAAAGCCCGTTCAAAGACGTATACTTTACGCTATGTACGAAATGGGTTTAACCCCCGATAAACCGCACAAAAAGTGTGCAAAAATCGTCGGTGAAGTTTTAGGTAAATACCACCCGCACGGCGATAGTTCGGTTTACGGTGCAATCGTGCATTTAGCGCAAGATTTTAATATGCGTATGCCACTTATCGACGGGCAAGGTAACTTCGGTACGGTGGACGGCGACGGTGCTGCTGCATATAGATATACGGAAGCAAGGCTTGAAGCGCTTTCGCTTGAACTTTTGCGTGATATTGATAAAGATACTGTTAAGTTTAGTCTTAACTTTGACGATACGCAAGAAGAACCCGACACTTTGCCAGGCAGATATCCTAACCTTTTAGTAAACGGCACAACGGGTATTGCGGTTGGTCTTGCAACCAACATTCCGCCACATAACTTAGTTGAAGTTATAAACGGCACAATAGCATATATTGAAAATCCTAAGATTTCGCTTAAAGATATGATGACGCACATAAAAGCGCCCGATTTTCCAACGGGTGGATATATAGTTGCGGGCGAAGAACTTGAAGAAGCGTACAAAACGGGGCGTGGTAAGATTAAAATTAAAGCGCGCGTCAATATAGAAAAGGATACGGGGGATAAGCAAAACCTTATTATTTCAGAACTACCCTATCAAGTAAACAAGGCAAATCTTCTTAAAAAGGTTGCTGACTTAAAAGAAGATAAAAAAGACCTTTTGGGTGGAATAGCGGACGTTGTTGACGAGTCGGATAGAAACGGTATGCGCGCCGTTATTAAACTTAAAAAAGA
>JAGASB010000214.1 GCA_017621955.1 Clostridia bacterium
AACCCATACTTTTTGTTGAGTTCAAACATAGACTTGATGTAAACGTAGGTTTTACCCGTACCCGTTTCCATTTCAACGTCAATATCTACTGCACCTAAACTATGTGAAAGTGAAGTTGATTCATTGATATTGGAAAGAGATTGTATTTCCTTTATGTTGGTTAAAAGTGTTTCCGGCGTAAGTTCAATTCTCGGATTTGCAAAACCAACGTCAAGCTCATCGGGATTAACACCTTCCATCACGTCAAAAAGAGAGAATTGCAACTGTGCCTTTGTGGTCACTACACCTCTATCTAACGTATATTTAGTTTTTTCTTGATAAGGTTGCCCCTTAAATACGTCAGCAACAGCTTTTACTGCATCTGATTGATATTGTTGTATCTTAAATCTAAATTTCATAACCCACCCCTTAAATCACTTTAATAACCGTTGCGGGAGAATATGTTTTGAATAACTGTTCGTTGTTAATTCCAACACTATCCGTAGCAAAAGATTTATCTTTGAATACTGCATACAAAGGTTGCATCTTTGCAATAGATGTAATAACATCATTATCAATATCATCATCGAAACAAGCAATTATATCGTTATCGTTTACCGCAAAATAGGTCTTTCCATTGACTTGCTTTTCTTCAATCTTCGCAGAAAGTTCAATACCCAAATCAAGCATTACTTGGAAGAGCAAATCTAATGGTGTTCTATCAGGTTTAATATTATCAATCGTTGTATCAAGTAAGGATTGTGTCATTAGACTAGGATTATAGAATACTTCTTGCATATTAGAAGAATCAAGTTTCAAAACACGGAAACCAACATCAAGCCTTAATGTAGGATTTTCATCCTTTATTCTTCTTCCTGCACGTCGAATACGTTCTTCGCCTATATCACATATTGTTTTATACCCAAGTTTTTCCTGCTCAGAATTTTTAGCTATTGATGCAGGAACTTGAACTAATATAAAATTCCTAGAAGCATTTTGTTTTGCATTAGCAATAAACATAGAATGAGCAGTTGTTCCTGAACCTGAGAAAAAGTCTAAAATCAAGCCATCTTTAGGCGAAAATAATTTTATAACATCTTCAATCAAATAAACTGATTTTGGAAAATCAAACAAGTTTGCTTCTAATAACTCATTAACAACTTTCGTACCATACTGAATTGCATTGTACTCTTTTCTAATCCAATGCGTTTTTATTACTTGATTTTCTCTCAGTTTTTCCATAATGGTTACAAATCCATCTTTGTCAACCTCATAAGTTAGTTCATTTTCCTTAATTAACTTTTGGGCGGAATCAGGAAGAACTTTCCAACTCATTTCAACACCGACTTTTGTCCTTGGATAGATTTCTAAAGCATTATTAGGAATATCTTCTTTGTTAATTGACATCCTGCCCGTTTCTATATCTAAATAAATAGGATACCAAAACTTTGGTCGCACTTCACGATACGCCAATTTACCATCAGTCATTCTAATGAAGTTTTGATGTCTATAATTTCCTTTTTCATCACAAAGATTATATTTTTCTGCAATTTCAGGGTCTAAAACAACTTTTTGAAGCGCCGCCTTATCTTGATTTTTGGCATACACCAACATAAATTCATTACTCGGTCCAATGAACTTAGCCTGATTTCTTCCTTCCGGTTTGTGAATAACAGAAATTATTCCTATCCTATTGGCATATCCAAACAGTTCATCACATATTTCTCCAAGATTAAATAATTCATTATGGTCTATTGCAATCAATAAAAAACCTTCTTCTTTCAACAAATCTCTTGACACTTTGATTCGTTGATACATCATATTTAACCATTCTGTATGAAAACGTCCATTAGAATCAACATTAGTATATATGCGATTGCCATTTTCATCCATCTCGTACTTTACATCATACTCTTCTTGGCTTTCAGAAAAATCATTCTTATATAGAATATCGTTTCCTGTATT
>JAGASB010000215.1 GCA_017621955.1 Clostridia bacterium
GTGGCAAGATGAAAGTAGTTATTTCCAATGAAGATGACTCTTGTGATGTGTAAAATAATTAAGGATTATAGGTTGTAATAGATTTTTTTGAAAAGATATGTTATAATAGAAATGTAAAAAATAAAAAGGAGATGAAGTATGGTGCAAAATGCGGAAAAACAACCCAAGAAAAAAGAGCATATTTTAGTTGGGCTATCTTCTGCTCCTTCTAATTCAAAAATTGTTGAAACTGCATCGAAAATGGCAAGAGCGTTTGACGCTAATCTTACTGCGTTGTATATAAAAACTTCCCAAAGTGAAGTCATATCAGAGGAAAATGCAAAGCGATTACAAAATAATATAAAGTTTGCAGAACGAATGGGAGCAACGATTGTGACCGTTTATGGTGAAGACGTAGCGCTTCAAATGGCTGAATACGCAAAAACGTCAGGGGCTACCAAAATCGTTATCGGTAGAAATGCAACGAAAAGAGCGGGAATTATACGAAAACCTACTCTTGCGGATAAATTGATTGCTCTTGCTACGAATATAGATATTCATATTATTCCTGATGCTGATTCTGATTTAAGAGAACAAAAAGTAGCTTTATTTAAGAAAACAAATGCTTTGTCTATTGTCAAAGACCTTGCAATAAGTCTTGGAGTAATTATAGTTACTTCTTTAATTGGACTATTTTTTGCCCATCTTGGCTTTTCTGAAGCTAATATTATAACGCTTTACATTCTTGGTGTGTTGATAACATCTATAGTTACGAGCAGTAAATTAGCGTGGGGATTTTCTTCGGTAGCAAGCGTATTGATATTTAATTTTCTATTTACAAAGCCGAGATTTTCATTAATGGCTTACGGTGACGGATATCCTATTACTTTTGCGATTATGTTTGTCGCTTCTTTAATTACGGGTAGTTTGGCATCTAAAATGCATAACCAAACGAAACAATCTTCACAAGCGGCATATCGAACGAAAATTCTTTTTGATGCTAATCGGTTATTACAACGTGCAAGCGACGACGAAGAAGTTTTGAAAATAACGGCGGAGCAATTAAAAAAGTTACTAAATAGAGAAATTGTTATTTTTAAGCAAAATAAAGATACTTTGCAAACTCTCGTTTATGCGTTAGATGATTCATTTCAGATGGGAGAAAAGGAACTTAATATAGCTACGAGCATACTTATAAACCATTCTTATGATTATAAAGATGCTCAACTAAGATGTGATTACTATCCCCTTAAAACGCAATTACGAACATATGGTATCGTTGCCGTATATAAGAATGAAAAAGAAATTGATTCTTTTGAAAATAGTATTATATTATCACTTGTGGGCGAATGTGCGTTAGCTCTTGAAAATCTTTTTAATGCAAAAGAAAAAGAACTTGCCGCAGTGCTTGCCGAAAATGAACAATTGCGTGCAAATCTACTTCGTGCAATTTCACACGACTTGCGTACTCCGTTGACTGCTATTTCGGGAAATGCGAGCAATCTTATTTCGAACGCATCTTCCTTTGACGAACAGACTAAATTATCAATTTATAACGACATTTACAACGATTCAATGTGGCTTATAAATCTTGTTGAAAACTTGTTGTCCATAACTCGCCTTGAAGAAGGCAGAATGAATCTAAACTTCACGGCTGAACTTATTGACGAGGTTGTGGCTGAAGCCGTTAAACACGTTCATATGCGTCAAGGTGGACAAAAAATAACCGTAGTCCATAAAGATGAATTTTTGCTTGCAAAAATGGATACACGCTTAATTATTCAAGTTATTATCAATATCCTTGATAACGCTATAAAATATACGCCGAAAGATTCAATGATAACTATAACCACTGAAAAACAAAAAGATAACGCAATAATTAGCATTGCCGACAACGGCTCTGGTATTCCAGATGAATTAAAAGAGCGTGTTTTTGATATGTTTTATACAGGAGCGAATAAGTTAGCCGATAGCCGTAGGAGCATCGGGTTAGGTCTTGCTCTTTGTAAATCTATAATTAGCGTGCACGGCGGAGAAATTTTTGTAAAAGACAACGTGCCGAGTGGCGCTATATTTACCTTTACTTTACCTATTGGGGAGATAAAAATAAATGAATAATCCTTTGATATTGATAGTGGAAGATGACGCGCCTATCCGTAATTTAATTACGACTACGTTAAAGGCGCACGAATACAAGTACATAACCGCTCAAAACGGAGAAAACGCAATAATGCAAGCATCTTCACACAATCCCGATATTGTTTTGCTTGATTTAGGTCTTCCTGA
>JAGASB010000216.1 GCA_017621955.1 Clostridia bacterium
AAAAGCACCATAACGTGCGGAAATTCAACGTCAGCATCCTTTCTTATTTTTAGGCGTGGTGGAATACGTTCTTCAATCGTACCTTCTGTCGCACGAATAAGTGCGTCGCTCTTAGGTGAATACTCGTATTTTTCAAGGTCTATCGCAACCATAAGCCCTATACGTTTTTCAACGAATGGAGTTTTTCTAATCGTTAAAATAAAGCCTTTATCAAGTTTGTTGAATACGCCGTCAGCAAGATACTGCTTTATGTTTGCGTTTATTTTCGCAATGCGTGACGGTGCATCGTCTTCAAGATAAATTTCAGGCAAAGTAAGGTCAAGCGTCGTGCGCTTTCCCGATACCGTTTGCTTTAATTCATCCCAATACTCTTTTTCGCTTGTAAACTGGTCGCACGCTATGCACGCCCAAGCGGACATATCTTCAACGTTAGGCAATAATATGTTATCTGCTTTAAGTCCGGTTTCTATCATTTGAATTCCTCTACTTTTAAATATTTAAGTTTAGTACGAAAACTGTTAAACACGCAAGCCCTAGCGCAAGTACGACGTAGCCGACGTGCTTCCAAAAAGAACCTGCCTTGCTTTTTTGTTCGTTATTTTCACTGCGGTTATTGATATTTTTCTGCATAATATCCCCCTACTTACGCGCGCTTTCAAGTTCTTGCCAATAGTACTTAGTAAGCGTCTTTTTAAGTGCTTCCGAATCGGCGTACCTTGTAATCTTACCTGCACGGGCTATTGAAATAATACCCGTTTCTTCGGATACGATGAACGATAAAACGTCTATGGTTTCGGTAACCCCGATACCAGCCCTATGGCGAGTGCCAAGGTCTTTTGGAATATTGTCAACGTTTTGCGACAAAGGTAAAAAACAACCTGCCGCAACTATTTTCGTTCCACTAATAATCATAGCGCCGTCGTGAAGCGGAGTCTTAGGGAAGAAAACACTTTCAATAAGTTCACTGCTTATATCACTATCAAGGCGTACGCCACTATCTAAAATCTGCCCGGGGAAGTTTCCCGTAGATAAAACAATAATTGCACCAACGTCGTTTTTTGACATATTTTGAAGTGCTTTAATTATTTCCGAAATACAAATTTGAATTTTATCTTGGTCGTAAGAAGTTTCACCGTGCTTAACGTCTACGATATTTTTTCTTGCCCAAAGAAGCCTTTTGATTTCGACCGAATAAAGCACTAATATCGCAACGATAAACATCGCCGGAATTATCAAATAAATAGCGCTGTTTAAGTTGTTGATAAACGTCAATATCGCTGCCGAAACAAGCATAACGAAAACAAACAACATTACTAGCGAACCTGAGTTATTACCGAATAAAAACTTTATCATATAGTAGTAAAGTACGGTAAAAACAAGCACGCTTACAGCAGTAGCGATAATACTTTCGTTAGTACCCGTAAGTTGCGCCCATACTTGATTGATTTTATCAATTAAATTCATATAAAACCACCTATTTTTCCGTCATTATTTTAAATATCGTTATGTACGTTACTTCATCAGCGTCTATCAAGCCACACTTTATGCGATAATCGGCATCGGATAGAGCATCAACTGCACTTTTTAGAGAGCGCTTTTTAAACATTGACGCTTGCTCTTTGGTCTTTCTTGCAGCAAACTCTTTTACCCCAAACGCACTTGCAAGCTCAGATATACTCATATCGCTTATAGCAGAGTGCAAAAGCTTTCTAAAATAGTTGTATACTGAAACAAGTATTCTTTGTGAAGTTTCGCCCTTTGCCATCATTTCTTTAATGACTGACAGCGCTTTATCAAACTTTTTCTTGCCGATATAATCTGTCATTTCGTAAATCTTATATTCAACGTCACGGGCAACCATTTCTTCAACGTCTTTAATCGTTATCACTCCGCCCCGCCCGACGTAAGATATAAGTTTATTAGTTTCTGTTTCAATCCTTGTCATATCGCTTAGGCAAAACTCTGCAATAGTTCCTGCCGTTTGCCCGTCGATTTCAACGCTTGCGTTTTGACATTCTGCCTTAATCCACCTAATTAAAAGCGAAACGTCCGCCTTATTACATTCTACGACGCTTACGCTTTGAAACTTTTTCAAGGCTTCGCACGGCTTTTCGTTTAATATTGCTAGTATACTTTGGCTTGAAGGATTTTCTAAATAAGACTTAAATCCCGACTTAAAAAAGTCTTGCTTGGGATAAAACTCTCTTATTACCGTCATACGCTTTTCACTCATAAACGGATAACCGTCAAGCGACGATATTAGTTCACCCACCGAACAGTCGGAATCTAAATTGACAAAGTTTAGCGAAGGTTCGCTTACGAACTTCTTTTTCAAAAGAGCCATTCCACGCTCTCTAAAATACCCGTCCTCACCTTCAAATAAATATACGGAAAACGTATCGCCGTTTTCCAATTCGTTCTTAAACTCTGTGTATTTCAAACTAAACTACCTCTTATACATTTTAGCACCTTTTTATTGATTTTGCAACGATATTACTTTCGTTTTTTGAGTTTAAGTGATTTTAACAAGCAAATTTCCATTAGTTTCTGCGTCTAAAACACTTAAACTGCTACGATAGCTTACGCCCGTTTGCGGTTTATATCTTGATATTAATGATTCAGCGCCGTCGTAACATATCATTATATCAAATATTTGATTAAAGTCCACAAAGCTAAACTGCTTGTTAAACGGTGAAAATATTGCCGTAGACTTCCCTAAAATTTGACCGACTAAAACGTTGCCGTCAAGGCTGAACGAACAATCAAAAGTATGAATAGGCAGTTTTTGTCCATCAACAAAGTTTTTCAGTTTAATACCGTCAAAAGATTTTTTGACTATATTCTCAGCAAGTTCATCACGCTCACCGTAATAGTATACGTTTTCAACGTCGAACGCCGTGCGGATTTTTGTTATAAATACTTGCATATCAATGCTGTATCCGCCCATAAAAACAAGGTTATTTATCTTATCCAAGTTTTCGGCAACGGCTATCCTTTTTAGTCTACCCGTAGAATAAATGTAGTTTGCGTCGCTTACTATGAGCGTACTTTCCACACGACTTGCAATTAGCGTTGCGCTTACGTTTTCCGAACCGCTAACGTAAAGTTTTACAGCATAAGCGTCTTGCACGCTGTAAATTGTTGCCGTAACTGCACATATAAACACAAGCACAAGTGAGCATACAGTCCTAAACCGAACTTTAAGATTAGCAAGTCCACCGACAATAATAACGGCAATATAATAAACTAAAATTCCGCCACCTAATATTAGCCCTTCTATTATAAACGCATTTGAATCAAAAAAGCCGATAAAAAGGTTTATTGCTTTAAAAATATAATTGGGAATAAAAAGGGTTATGCTTGCTATTGAAAACAATCCGCCAAAGAGCGTCATAACAAGAGTTAAAATAAAAATTACTGAAACGACGGGAATAAAAATTAAATTCGCTAATATTGAAATCCACGAAAAATATCCAAACGTAGCAAGCGATATAGGTACGGCAACAATCTGTGCGGAAAGAACCACGCCAAGAGAACTTGCAATTTTATGCGGTAAAAATTTAAACAGTTTTGCTATCGGACGGGATAAAAGATTTATTCCCAAAACTACGGCAAACGATAACTGAAACCCCACGCAAAGAAGTTGAACTGGTTCAATTAGTAAAATCAAGATTGCCGCCAAAGAAATTGCAGAAAGACCGTCATACCTTTGACCTTTTGCCGTAGCAAAAAGCATTACGGCTGTCATTACCGTTGCACGAATAGACGATGCTGAATATCCGCATATCCCTGAATAAAATAGCAAAATAACCGTTATAATTACGGCTTTAACGTAGCCTTTCGTATGAAGTTTTTTAAGTAGAAACGATAGTGCAGTTGCAAGAAAGCCTATGTGAAGTCCAGACACGGCAAAAATATGTGCAATGCCTGCAATTCGGTATGAGCCCAAAAGTTCGTAGTCCATATAACCGTCTTCACCCGTTAGCATAGCGTACGCCACAGTAAACTCATCCTTATCTAGTCCCGACTTTAACGTATCTCGGATAAATACGTTTATCTTTTCAAACACGTTTGTTTCATTGCCTAAAACCGTAACGTTACTAGCGTGTACGCTAGCCGAATATTTAATTTTTCGTTCCACGTCAGAAGCGTTAAAGTTTTCTTCATAAATATAGTGTTTATCAAATAAGTATTCGTTAAAAGTAATCTTATCGCCTATGTCGAAATCACTTGTTCCGTATACGGTTACTGCAACGTTATAACGCAAATTTTTGCTAACGTTTCCTTTTATTTGAACATTTTCAATAATTAATTTAGTTCCAACGTCCGTTTCTCTTACGCTTATCACCCTACCGGTAACAGAGTAATAATGCCCACCTAAATCAGCATTCACATAATGGTTTAAAGAAGCGGTTAGACTAATGCTTCCAAAAACAAAAAACGCCACGAATACTAAGGCAAAAATGGCGCTTATTTTTATTTGGTTGCGCTTAGTAAACAGCGTTAAATATAGTAATATGGATAAGGTGAAAAGCGATATAAAAACTATTCCCCAAACGGTAAAATTTTGCATAAAAAAGTATGCCGTGGCAATGCCACAACAAAGGCTTATCGCTATAAATAATACGGGACGGAAATTGAAAAGTTTTTTCATTCGTGTTTTTTACCAAAATTTTTCATTTAAATTTTATGATAAATACGAAAAAATGTCAATCTTATTGTTGCAATTAGAATAAGTTTTTGCTACAATAAAATTAGCCTTCATGGTGCGATAGGAAAAGCAAAAAAAATCCACAGTAATATTAAAAGAAAGCCGTTTGTCTTCTATTGAACAGCGGAGCTCTTGACCGACGTACATTCCGGTCGCAAATAAAGAGATGCAGACGCAATAAGCACGGCATTCGCCTGTTGAATAAAACGGGTTATTATTTTCTTTTCCGTCGGCCGATGCAGGTCTTTTTTTAAAAACATATTTTAATCGTTTGCCAAAAGCAAAAGATTATGTTAAAATAAATTTCGCAAAAAAACATTGAAAACTTTTTGCAACAAGCATTTTGCCTGCCCTCATGGTCAAGCGGTTAAGACGCCGCCCTCTCACGGCGGAATCAGGAGTTCGGACGCCCTTGACTTTTCTTACCTTGACGGGCATAGTCCAACGGAACGTAAGTGGAGTTGTCTCTCCGTAAAAGGAGAAGCGAACTCCGTTATTTAAAAACTTAATATTATATACGCCCTCATGGTCAAGCGGTTAAGACGCCGCC
>JAGASB010000217.1 GCA_017621955.1 Clostridia bacterium
CAAAAAAATTATAAGGAGGAAACCAAAATATCGTATTTAGTATGCCATATGGAGAAGTATCACAAAACGGATATTTGCCCCATAGAAAATGAAAACGAGCGTGACGAAAACTACGTCGGCTCTAACACTTGTATAGACAGTTCAAGAACGAAAGACAATTACCGCCTTTTGTTTAGAAGCAGTTCTTATACGGATTTTATTAACGCAAGAATAAGCGAATTAAACTTGCCTCAAGCACCGAGAAAAGATGCTGTGTTAATGGCTTCATTCGTGGTCGGCTCGGATAGAGAATTTTTCAAAGGTTTAGATGAAGAAGAACAAAACCAATTTTTTCGGGATTGCACTAATTTTTTTATAGAGCGCTACGGAAGAAAGAACATAATTTCTGCCGTTGTCCACAACGACGAAACTACTCCACATATGCACCTAAATCTTATCCCTATCAAAGACGGACGGCTCTGCGCTAAAGACTTACTTAACC
The DNA here is from genome assembly GCA_017621955.1 of Clostridia bacterium. Next base: position 482 of record JAGASB010000217.1, read on the forward strand.
GTAACGAGTTGTCTAAACTACAAACGGAGTTTCACGAGAAAGTCGGAAAGCGTTGGGGTTTACAACGTGGTAAAGAAGGAAGCACAGCTTCTCATCTCTCCACTGCCGAGTTTAAGGCTAAATGTATCGTGGATGAAGCGTGGGATAAATCAACTGAAATTCTTTCAAGTGCAGGAAAACGTGTGCAAGCGGAATTAGCAACGATGGAAAAAGCCGTTCAAAAAGCGGACGAGCATTTTACTGAAACAATGAAAGAAATCTCAACGGCGAAAGCCGAGCGAGATAAAATTGTTAAAGAACGTAATGCCGAAGCCGATTACACCCAAGCGTTAGAAGATGCCAAGCAAGGTAAGTTTGCTTTTAGCAAAAACGGGCTACGTAATCAAATCGTCGTATTGACCGCCGAAGTTCAACGTTTAGAAAAAGAAGTTAAACGTCAACAGGCGGACAACGGCTTGTTGTTCAAAGAACACCAAGAACTTTCAAAAGATAAAGATAAGTTCACAAAAATGAGTCGTGCCTATACTCTTTTTCGAGAGCGAGAACCTGAAGCGTTTGCACGTGCTTTTTATCGTGCGCCGTCTATCGTTGGAGCGTTTATTCCTAAAGATGAGCCTATCGCCAACTTGGGAAAAAGTCGTTTACAACAAATAGAAGAAGAAATCGAGCGTGAAAAAGCGCCGAAACCAACGAACAAAAAATTTAATAGCAAAGGAGATTAATAAGGAGGAAAAAATTATAGGTTAATGTCAAGAAAGCGTAAAAACAACACGGGAATACCTGACTTTGAAATCGATTCGCTTGCAAGGGCGTTGTTGCCTGCAATACAAAAGTTGTTTGAAAGCGAAGAAGGCAAGCGCGAATTTGAAGAATGGCGAGCCGAAAGGCAAAAATCACAACTGAATAAAAAACAAAATAAAGAATCTCGTTGAATACATAGAGATAACCGCCGATTAAGAAAAGGAAAATAGTAAAATGTATATAGGAACGGCGGACGGGTTTTGACCGTTTTCGTATCCCGAAATAAAAAAACGGTTAAAAATAATTAAGCCGTTCCCCATAACGGGAACGGCAAAAGATAAACGGAGGTAAATTTATTGAAATATAAAAATTGGTTAAACGAGTGGCTTGCTTTGTACGTCAAGCCCACTACGAAAATAAGAACGTACAAAAAATATCAAAGGCAAATAGAACTACATATACTCCCCGCGCTTGGCGAGTTTGAACTACAAGACTTAACGGCAACCGTTTTACAACGTTTTACTGTGCAGTTATCCGACAAAAGTTTATCCGCAAATACCGTAAACGGCATCATATCCGTGCTTAAATCTTCTTTACGTCGTGCAGTTTTGCTTGGCGTAACGGATAAAGAGTTTACTATGGCTATCGTGCGCCCTAAACAAAGGGAAAAACAAGTAGATTGCTTTTCTAAAGAAGAACAACGCAAAATTGAGCAATATATCTTTGAAAAGAAGAAAAACAAATTATTTGGTGTAGTGCTTTGTCTTTACACGGGGTTGCGTATTGGCGAACTTCTATCCCTTACGTGGGATGACGTGGACTTACAAAAAGGAATCATAACCATTTCTAAATCTTGCCACGACAGTTGGGAAAACGGCGAATACGTTAAGGTCATAGACACGCCGAAAACGGATTGTTCCGAGCGTGTTATTCCTATTCCAAAGCAACTGCTTATACGGTTAAAAGAACATAAGAAATCGACGAGCGGAAACTACGTTATTTGTGGTGAACGCATACACGGCGGGCAGATTCGTTCCTATCAAAAGAGTTTTGAACTGCTTTTGAAAAGACTCAAACTACCGCATAAAGGCTTTCACGCTCTTCGCCATACGTTTGCAACGCGAGCTTTAGAGTGCGGTATGGATATTAAAACTCTATCCGAAATTTTAGGGCATAAAAACCCTATGGTTACGTTAAACCGATACGCCCATTCTATGCTTGAGCATAAGACAGAAATGATGAATAGACTTGGGAAACTCCTATTATAAACGCACTAAAAACACAAGAAAACGGCGAGATACTCTCTCGCCGTTTTCTACATAGAATATTCTAATCTATGTAATTATTTTAAATCTTCTTAACGAAAAAGTCAACTATATTTATATTTAGAAGCAAAAATTGAGAGCAAAAATTACTTTCGATAAAAATCCTATGAACTTTTTATAAATTTTCTACACGGATTAGAATAATCTATGCCAAAAATAAAAAAGAAAAATTCATTTATCATTGGAGGTTTCCTATGAAAAAAAGATTTTTAACTCTTATTCTCACTCTTATGACTATGCTTATAGGCATATTTGGTTTTTCTGCTTGTGCGGTAAAAGATATTAAGTTTGAGCTTAATTTCGTGGTAGATAATGAGATCTATGCAATAATTGACACGAGTGGCGACGAAGTAATAGCTCTTCCTGAAAATCCCACGAAAGAAAATCACTCTTTTGATGGTTGGTTTTGGGATAAAGACGTATGGGAAAGTCCTTTTACTGCAAACTCGTTGCTCGACGTACCCTTGTCAAGCGATATGTCAGTCTACGCAAAATTTAGCCTGAATACCATTGACGGCGTAACTTTTGAAAATGTAGAAACGACTTATGACGGCACGGAGAAAACAATAGCTGTTAGCAATCTTCCCGATGGAGCAACTGTAGTTTACGACAAGGCAAATACATATACTAACGCGGGCGAATATACCGTTACGGCAACCATAATCCAAGAAAACCACGAAGATTTGCAGTTGACGGCAACGCTTAAAATCAATAAGGCTGCTTATGATATGAGTGGCGTGGTTTTTGCGGACAAAGCCGTGACCTATAACGGCGAAAGTCATTCTATCACGGCAACGAATTTGCCCAACGGGGTGACAGCTCAATACACGGGCAATAACCAAACAAACGCTGGCGAATATACGATAACGGCAACGTTCACGGGCGATAGCGCAAACTACGAGCCTATCGCGGACAAAACAGCAACGCTTACTATCAATAAAGCAAGCGTATCTAAACCTGCCCAAAATTCCACTTCGTTTGTATATAACGGTAACGAGCAAACGTATCTCCTTGCAGAAAATAGCCTCTATACGATTAGTGGAAATAAACAAACCAATGCAGGTAATCATATCGTAACGGTTTCCTTGAAAGATAAAAACAATTATCAATGGAGCGATGAAACTGCCACCGACCTTTCCTATTTTTTCAATATCGTAAAGGCAACTTATGATATGAGCGCGGTTGTGTTTGCGGATAAAACGGTGACCTATAACGGTGAAAGACATTCTATCTTTGCAACAGGTATGCCCAACGGCGTTAGCGTTTCTTACGAAAATAACAATAAGATAAATGCTGACCAATATACAGTTAAGGCAATTTTTACGGGCGATAACGCAAATTATAATACAATCGAGAATAAAACGGCAACGCTCACCATCAATAAGGCTACTTATGATATGAGTGGAATTTCTTTTGTAGGCGATACGGTAACGTATGACGGTAATGTACACTCGCTCGCCATCACGGGCACTCTTCCTAACGGGTTAAGCGTATCTTATGAGAACAACGATAAAACGAATGCTGATGTTTATACCGTAATTGCAAAGTTTACCGATACAACGGGCAATTATGAAAGCCCTGCAAACAAAACGGCGACGCTTACAATCAATAAAGCAACCTATGATATGAGTGATGTTGTTTTTGCAGATAAAACTGTCACTTATAACGGCAACGTATACGCTATCGAAGCGAAAAACGTCCCTAACGGGATTTCCGTTTCTTATACGGATAATAACAAAACAAATGCCGATACCTATACTGTTACGGCAATCTTTACCGATACGACGGGCAATTACGTAAATCCCGAAAATATGACGGCGCAACTCGTTATCAATAAAGCTACGATTACGGGTATTACGCTCACGGATAAAACCTTTACGTATGATACAAAAACGCACGCGCTTGCAATTACGGGCAATCTTCCCGCTTGCGTAAACGTAACGTATGCAAACAACGATAAAGTAAATGCAAACACGTACACGGTAACCGCTTCTTTTGAAGATACAAGCGGAAATTATATCGTGCCCGAAGATATGACGGCGAAACTCATTATTCAAAAAGCAACTGTTTCGGGTATCTCTTTTGAAGATAAAACGTTCACGTATAACGGAGAAAAACGCAACCTTGCCATTAGCGGAACGCTTCCCGAAGAAGTGACCGTTTCTTACGTCAATAACGGTAAAACAAATGCTAATACCTATAACGTAACGGCAACTTTTGCTTGTGAAACGGAAAACTACGTCGTACCCGAAGATATGACGGCGGTTCTTACGATCAAAAAAGCTATGTATGATATGAGCGCGGTTACCTTTGAAAACAAAACGGTGACCTACGACGGCAAAATACACTCTCTTGCCGTTAGTGATAATCTGCCCGACGGCGTATCCGTAACCTATGAAAATAACGATAAGATAAGCGCAAATCAATATATAGTAAACGCTATCTTTACGGGCGATTCTATCAACTACTACGCAATCGACGATATGCAAGCAATGCTTACGATCAATAAGGCAACTTATGATATGAGCAAGGCGCAATTCGTTGGCGGTAGATTTACCTACGACGGAACGCCGAAGTCTATCTACGTTACGGGCAACCTTCCCGACGGCGTAACCGTAAACTATACGAACAACGGTAAAATCAACGCAAACACGTATACGGTAACGGCAACGTTTACGGGCGATACGCAAAACTATAATAAACTTCCCGATTGGACGGCTTCGCTTATCATTGATAAAGCAACTTACGATATGAGTGGCGTTGTGTTCAAAAATCAAACGTTTACCTATGATACAACGGCGAAGAACGCTTTAGTTACGGGAACGCTCCCTAACGGCGTGGAAGTATCTTACGTTGGTAATGGCAAAACGGACGTTGGCACTTACACCGTAACGGCGAAATTCAACGGCGATAGCAATAACTATCATTTAATTGAAGATATGACGGCAACCCTTAAAATCAATCAAGCCGTGCCTTATATTAAAGAAGTGTCTTGCAATCAATCCTTGAACTTGTATTCAGCGGTAGAACTTATTGCCGATACCGAAGTGGCAGGTACGATTTCGCTTGATAACGGTCAAACGCTTACGCTTGGTTATAAAACGTATTCTTGGACGTTTGTTCCCGAAGATACGCACAACTACACGAACGCAACGGGCATGGTTGGTTTAACCGTTTGCGCTTTGGTTTCTTACTATAACGACGGCGTGTTATTCAATAGTCAGAATATCGTTTTGAATAATTCGGCGTATATTCCTACAGGAACTCCATTAAGAGAAGACGGCAATGGCTATACTTATACTTTCTCTCATTGGTCGATAGAAGAAAACGGCGCAGAATACAACTTTACCAACGCAATTACGGCGGACTTGAACTTGTACGCCGTATATGATAGCGAAGAAATCGTTTACGCTATCAATTACTACGATACGAAAGGCGTTGAACACACGAATATCACAACCTATACCGTTGCTACGCAATATACACTTATAGATATAGAAAAAGAACATTACGTATTTAATGGCTGGGAAGATGAAAATGGCAAGTCGACAACACAAATTGTAAAAGGCACATTCGGCACGCTTAATCTTTATGCAACGTGGACGCCTATTGAATACGCAATTACTTACGATTTAGGTTATCGCGGTGCAGTAAACGGAAACAATCCGACTACCTACAACGTAGAAGATACGTTCTCTTTTGAAAACGCTACTTACGACGAATATCACACCTTTGTGGGTTGGTATTTAGAAGAAAATTGCGTGAATCAAAAATCTTCCATTTCGGTTGGCGAATCAGGTGAAATTACATTATATGCCAAATGGAATTTTAGTGGTACGTACATTTCTACCGTTTCCGAATTGCAAAATATGGCGTATAATATGGCAGGCGTGTATGAACTTAAAAACGATATCGATTTGACTAATGCAAGCTGGACTGCTATTGGCGATAGCACGAATCCGTTTACAGGATATTTTAACGGTGCTGATTATTCAATAAATGGCAAAACACCGTTTGGTATTATTAATGGTACGGTTAATAATTTGAAGTCTAATGTAAAAATCGGCGATACAAATAATGGAACTATTTCATATTGCAATGCTAAAGGTATAGTTTGTTATAATACAGGAAGTATAACTTATTGCTATTCAGATGGGTACGCGTTGTATGAGAAAAAAGAAAGTTCCTCATACTATTATTTTGGAAGTATTGTAGGGTATAATACGGGGACAGTTTCATATTGTTATGCTGACGCAGTCTGGAGCGGTTATTTCTCATCCAAATCTTTTAATGGAGGAGGGGGTTCGGCATATGGATATTTTGGTGGACTTGTAGGTTATTCTTCAACCACAGTACTTAATTCTTATGTTAATTGTGCTTTTACGGCAGAAGCATATGCCAGCGCATATTATGATTCGTATTATGGTTATACATATGGTTCTACATGTTGTGTATATGTTGGTGGAATTTGTGGTGTAGGCTCGGCGAATTCTTGCTACACCACAGGTACAATTACTACAAAGGTAAAATATGGTGCTGCACAAAGTCATATATACATAAACCTTTATTGTATAACAAACGGTCAAGCGACAAATTGTTTTACTGATTGTGTGCCAACATATAAAGAATCAAAAACATGTACTTCTAATGGGGGAAAGTGTTACTATTATTCTAATGTTTATTCTTGTACACGGGCAACATATACATCTAAATACAATCTAACCTCTACGGCATTTTTAAGGAATAATCTTGGCTGGGATGAAAGCATTTGGTATTTACAAGACGGACAATATCCTAAACTTCGTTTTGAATTAGAATAATAAAAGGAGAATAATATTGATGAAATATAATTATATTGTAAGAACATACAATAAGCCAGAATTTAAAAATAAATTAAAAAACACAGACGAGCATTTATCTTCTTTTCTTACTGAAGAAGCGACAACATTGAATGCCAAAATTGTTTCGGCTTTTCCAATTGAGCGTGAAGAATGTGGTAAATCTATCGTTTATATAAAAGTCATCTTCGAGAAAGAAGTTGAAGAATAAGTAGGAGTGGTTTTTATGATAACAATTTGTAACAAAACCTATAAAATTGCAAATTTTAAAAATGGTTTTAATAAATCACCTTATTATGATAATCCAAGAAACGGAACGAGTATTATTTTAGAGATAGAAAATGGATATATTACATATAAGAGAAAAAACACAGAAATGAGTATATCTATTGATTTAATTAACAAAATTTATAACTATATAATATCAAATAATCTACTGGGTGAAAAGCTTTATACAAAACATATCATTGATATAAAGAATAAAGTTTTCCCTGATTATACGGGGTGGCATAATTGCGATGGGACTTTTATTATGATGATTTTTAGGTTTGTTTTAGAAAAATCAATACACGATAAATGTCCTTGCTATATAATAATTTAGTTTCTAAAACGGCGGATTAAAAAGTCTGCCGTTTTTAATATCTATTTTTTATAAATATACCCATATCGTATTGACACTTGAAAGCTTTTCAGTTATAATAATGTAAATCAGTAATAAAAAGAGGTATATATGCAAGAAAATATTATTGGATATAGAATTAAGTTATTAAGAGAAAAAGCAAAGTTATCACAAGCAAAACTTGCTACGGCGCTTGGCGACGTAAAACAACCCGTTCTCGCTCGCTACGAGCTTGGCTCTATAATGCCGTCTTACCCCGTACTTGTAAAAATTGCCGATTACTTTGACGTATCCGCAGACTATCTTCTTGGCAGAACGGATAATCCCGAAGGAAAACTTTACGGACAACCTAAATTAGAAAACTCTGACCGTATGCAAGATTTTATCGAAATGTGTTTTGACCCAAGCACTAACGCGCACGCAAAACTCAAAGAAACATTAAAGAAAATGCTTGAAGAACAACAAAAATAATTTTAATATGACGTAATGTGTCATATTTAATGTGCTAAAATATAATAATAGGAGGTAAATCAAATGAAAGCAGTTATATACGCGAGATATTCTTCGGATAGTCAACGTGAAGAATCCATTGAAGGGCAACTTCGTGAATGCTTGGAATTTGCGAATAAAATCGGTGTGGACGTCGTTGCAAATTATATAGACCGTGCAATGACGGCAACATCGGATAATCGCCCCGATTTCCAACGTATGATTAAAGATAGTTATAAGCACTGCTTTGATATGATTATCGTTTGGAAATTAGACCGTTTTTCTCGTGATAGATACGACTCTGCCCATTACAAACATATCCTTAAAAAGAACGGCGTTAAAGTTGTTTCGGCAAAGGAAAACATTAGCGAAGGTCCTGAAGGAATTATTCTTGAATCTATGCTTGAAGGTATGGCTGAATATTATTCGGCTGAACTTTCCGTTAAGGTTAAACGTGGATTAAAAGAAAACGCATTAAAAGCGAAAGTAAACGGCGGGCAAATTCCTTTCGGTTATTACATAGACGAAGAACAAAAACACGCTATTGACCAAACACTTGCCCCTATCGTTGTAGAAGCGTTCACGATGTATGCCGACGGCTATCTTATCAAAGATATTGTAAACCGTTTCAATACAAAAGGAATAACGACAAGACTTGGCAAGAAAATGTCTTATAATATCGTTCAATATATGCTCACGAACCGCAAGTATATAGGCGAATTTAGATATAACGATATTGTAATTCCTGATGCCGTGCCTGCTATCGTTAGTAAAGACTTGTTTGAGCGTGTTCAACGTCGTATGGCACAAAATAAACACGCACCTGCCCGTCATAAAGCGGAAGATGATTACCTTTTAACAACGAAGTTGTTCTGCGGTAAATGTAGCGCGCTTATGGTTGGCGAAGCAGGAACGGGAAGAAAAAAGGAAGTTCATCGTTATTACAAGTGTGTAAACGCTAAAAAGCATACTTGCGACAAGAAAACGGTACGCAAAACTTGGATTGAAGATTTAGCCGTTCAAAAAGCAATGGAAATTCTTCACGACGAAGTTTTAATTGATTACCTTGTAGATAGGATTTTTGACTTGCAAGGCGAAGAAAATCCGCGTTTGCCGAGATTGCGTTTACAATTAGAAGACGTTGAAAATCGCATTAAAAATATTATCACGGCGATTGAGAAAGGAATTATCTTCGACTCAACAAAAGATAGGCTTGCGGAACTTGAAAAAGAAAAGAGCCAACTTGATTTAACGATAGTCCAAGAGCAAATTAAAAAGCCCTTCCTTACGAAAGAGCAAATACGCTTTGGAATAGAGAAATTTAAGAAGTTGGATATTTCAACGAAAGAAGGTAAACAAAGGTTAATAGATGGGTTTATCAATGCGATATACCTTTACGATGATAAGATAACCTTTACCTTTAATTACAAGGATGGAACAAAAACAGTATTCCTTTCGGAACTCAACTGTACCCCGTCTGGTTCGGATTTGAAATGCCTTGGGGCACCAACAAAAAAGAACCCTAAATTCAGGGTTCTTTTTTGTTGTACGCCTTTTGGTCGGGGCGAACCGAAGGTTCGGCTTTGCCTCGGTAGTGCGCTAG
>JAGASB010000218.1 GCA_017621955.1 Clostridia bacterium
ACTATACTTTCCTTGAAAGTAGTGTGCTCTGCGAGGCTAAATAACGACCAAAAAAATCATAAGGAGGAAACCAAAATATCGTATTTAGTATGCCATATGGAGAAGTATCACAAAACGGATATTTGCCCCATAGAAAATGAAAACGAGCGTGACGAAAACTACGTCGGATCAAACACTTGTATAGACAGTTCAAGAACAAAAGACAATTACCGCCTTTTGTTTAGGAACAGTTCTTATACGGATTTTATCAACGCAAGAATAAGCGAGTTAAACTTACCCAAAGCACCAAGAAAAGATGCCGTGCTAATGGCTTCATTTGTAGTCGGCTCGGATAGAAAATTTTTTAAGGGTTTAGACGAAGATGAGCAAAATCGTTTCTTCCGTGACTGCACTAAATTCTTTGCTGAACGATACGGAAGAAGAAACATAATCTCTGCCGTTGTCCACAACGACGAAACAACACCACATATGCACTTAAATCTTATCCCTATCAAAGACGGTAGGCTCTGCGCCAAAGACTTACTTAACCGCAACGAGTTGTCTAAACTACAAACGGATTTTTACGAGCAAGTTGGAAAGTGTTGGGGTTTACAACGTGGTAAAGAAGGAAGCACGGTTTCTCATCTCTCCACTGCCGAGTTTAAGGCTAAATGTATCGTGGATGAAGCGTGGGATAAATCAACTGAAATTCTTTCAAGTGCAGGAAAACGTGTGCAAGCGGAATTAGCAACAATGGAAAAAGCCGTTCAGAAAGCGGACGAGCATTTTACTGAAACAATGAAAGAAATCTCAACGGCGAAAGCCGAAAGAGATAAAATCATTGAAGAACGTAACGCCGAAGCCGATTACACTCAAGCGTTAGAAGATGCCAAACAAGGCAAGTTCGCGTTTAGCAAAAATGGACTACGTAATCAAATCATCGTATTGACCGCCGAAGTTAAACGTTTAGAAGAAGTCGTTGACCGTCAACAAAAAGATAACGGCTTTTTATACAAGGAAGTTCAAGAACTCTCAAAAGATAAGGATAAGTTCGACAAAATGAGCCGTGCTTACACTCTTTTTAGAGAACGAGAACCTGAAGCGTTTACACGCGCATTTCACCGTGCGCCGTCTATCGTTGGAGCGTTTATTCCCAAAGGCGAGCCTATCGCCAACTTGGGAAAAAGCCGTTTAAGGCAAATCGAAGAAGAAATCGAGCGTGAAAAATCGCCGAAACCAACGAACAAAAAATTTAATAGTAAAGGAGATTAATAAGGAGGAAAAAAATTATAGGTTAATGTCAAGAAAGCGTAAGAACAACACAGGAATACCTGACTTTGAAATCGATTCGCTTGCAAGGGCGTTGTTGCCTGCAATACAAAAGTTATTTGAAAGCGAAGAAGGCAAGCGCGAATTTGAAGAATGGCAAGCCGAAAGGCAAAAATCACAACTGAATAAAAAACAAAATAAAGAATCTCGTTGATTACATAGAGATAACCGCCGATTAAGGTAAAGAAAATAGTAAAATGTAAAAAGGAACGGCGGACGGGTTTTGACCGTTTTCGTATCCCGAAATAAAAAAACGGTTAAAAATAATTAAGCCGTTCCCCTATAACGGGAACGGCAAAACACAAACGGAGGTAAACTATTGAAATATAAAAATTGGTTAAACGAGTGGCTTGCTTTGTACGTCAAGCCCACTACGAAAATTAGAACGTACAAAAAGTATCAAAGGCAAATAGAACTACATATACTCCCCGCGCTCGGAGAGTTTGAACTACACGATTTAACGGCAACCGTTTTGCAACGTTTTACCGTGGATTTATCGGAAAAAGGCTTATCCGCAAACACTGTAAACGGCATTATATCCGTGCTAAAATCATCACTTAGGCGCGCAGTTTTGCTTAGCGTAACTGACAAAGAGTTTACGATGGGCATCGTTCGCCCTAAACAGCGTGAAAAACAAGTAGATTGTTTTTCTAAAGAAGAACAACGAAAAATCGAGCAGTTTATCTTTGAAAAGAAGAAAAATAAGTTGTTCGGCGTGGTGCTTTGCCTTTACACGGGCTTACGTATTGGAGAAGTGCTATCCCTTACATGGGATGACATAGATTTACAAAAAGGTATTATAGCCGTTTCTAAATCTTGTCACGACAGTTGGGAAAACGGCAAATACGTTAAGGTAATCGACACGCCGAAAACGGACTTTTCAGAACGTGTTATTCCTTTACCCAAGCAATTGCTTTCACGATTAAGAGAGTATAAGAAATCGTCAAGCGGGAACTACGTTGTTTGTGGTGAACGCGTACATGGTGCGCAGGTTCGCTCTTATCAAAAGAGTTTTGAACTATTATTAAAACGTTTGAAATTACCGCATAAAGGTTTTCACTCTCTTCGTCATACGTTTGCAACGCGCGCTTTAGAGTGTGGTATGGATATTAAAACATTATCTGAAATTTTAGGGCATAAAAACCCTACTATAACGTTAAAACGCTACGCCCACTCTATGCTTGAGCACAAAACGGAAATGATGAATAAGCTTGGAAAACTCCTATTATAAACGCGCTAAAAACAAAAGAAAACGGCGAGATACTCTCTCGCCGTTTTCTACATAGAATAACATAATCTATGTAGATATTATAGTACTTTTTGTCGATTTTATCAAGTGGTTTTGTAGTATAACGGCAAAAAAATTTACACAAACATTAATATCTAATGTAAATA
>JAGASB010000219.1 GCA_017621955.1 Clostridia bacterium
CCACAATTTTAGATTCGGTCGAATGTGTAAAGGAAGCAGTTATATATAGTAAGACGAAAAAAATACAAATAGGGAGAATACAATTATGTCTGAATATAAATTTGAAACTTTGCAACTTCACGTAGGGCAGGAAACGCCCGATCCTGCGACCGATTCTCGCGCAGTACCTATCTATGCAACAACCTCTTACGTGTTTCATAACAGCGAACACGCGGCTGCTCGTTTTGGACTTGCCGACGCAGGAAATATCTACGGCAGACTTACGAATACAACGCAAGACGTTTTTGAAAAACGCATTGCGGCGCTTGAAGGCGGTGTAGCGGCGTTGGCGCTTGCCTCGGGCGCGGCGGCAATTACGTATACCATACAAGCACTCGCACAAAACGGGGGACATATCGTTGCTCAAAAGACCATCTACGGCGGCAGTTATAATCTGCTTGCGCATACTTTGCCAAACTTCGGCATTACCGCAAGTTTTGTCAATATTCACGATTTGACAGAAGTGGAAAAAGCGATTCAACCGAATACGCGGGCGATTTATATAGAAACACTTGGTAATCCAAACAGCGATATTCCCGATATCGACGCATTGTCGGCGCTTGCACACAAACACGGTTTACCGCTTGTCGTAGATAATACATTTGCAACGCCGTATCTTCTTCGACCTATCGAACACGGCGCGGACGTCGTAGTACATTCTGCAACGAAGTTTATCGGCGGACATGGTACGACGCTTGGTGGCGTCATTGTCGATTCGGGAAATTTCGATTGGGAAAAATCAGGGAATTATCCGCAAATCTCCGCGCCGAACCCCAGCTATCACGGCGTATCGTTTACAAAAGCGGTTGGAAAAGCAGCGTTCGTTACCTATATCCGTGCAATTTTGCTTCGTGATACGGGTGCAACGATTTCCCCGTTTGCGGCGTTCCTTTTGTTGCAGGGTACGGAAACGCTTTCCTTGCGACTGGAAAGACACGCGGAAAACACGAAAAAGGTCGTAGAATTTTTATCCAATCATCCGCAGGTAGAGAAAGTAAATCACCCGTCTTTGCCTGCTCATCCAGACCATGCCCTGTATGAAAGGTATTTTCCGAACGGAGGAGCGTCTATCTTTACTTTTGAAATTAAAGGCGGACAAAAGGAAGCGCATAAGTTTATAGATAGCCTTAAAATATTCTCGCTTCTTGCCAACGTAGCGGACGTAAAGAGCCTTGTTATCCACCCTGCAACGACTACGCATAGTCAGCTTTCCGCAAAAGAACTTGCCGAGCAGAATATTAAACCGAACACGATTCGACTTTCTATCGGCACGGAGCATATCGACGATATTATCAACGATTTGGAGGGTGGCTTTAACGCCGTTAAACAAATATGAGAAATTTCACGACAAAAAAATTAGTTTTAACTGCACTTTTTATGGCACTTACCATTGTGGCGACAATGTTTATAAGAGTACCGTTGCCGCTTGGATACGTAAATTTAGGCGACGCTTTCGTTTTGCTTTCGGTTTTTATTTTAGGTCCCATTTACGGAACGATAGCGGCAGGCGTCGGCTCGGCGCTTGCAGACCTTTTCGGGTATATCACTTATGCACCGGGGACTCTAATTATCAAAACGGCAATGGCGATAGTTGCTTATCTTTTGTACAAACTGCTATTGAAAGCGACAAAAAAAACCTTGCTTGCCGAAATTGTCGGCGGAGTGGCAGGTGCTATTATAATGGCTTTCGGATATTTCTTTTACGAAACGCTATTTTTTGAAACGGCAGCTGTTGCAATAATAAACGTACCGTGGAATCTTGTTCAAGGCGCGATAGGCGTAGTTATATCGACGGCTGTAATGAGAATACTCTGCGCTACCAAAATCATTGATAAATTACAAGAAAAAAAGGAGAATTAATATGTCGAAAATTTATAAATATGCGGATGAACTTATCGGAAAAACTCCGCTTTTAGAACTTACTCATATAGAAAAAACGTACGGCTTAAAAGCAAAAATTTTTGCAAAACTCGAATATTTTAACCCCGCAGGCTCGGTGAAGGATAGAATTGCAAAAGCCATGATTGACGACGCGGAAGCAAGCGGGAAACTTTGCCCTGCTTCCGTGATTATCGAGCCGACTTCGGGCAATACGGGTATCGGGCTTGCCTTCGTTGCCACGGCAAGGGGCTACCATGTGATTCTCGTTATGCCCGAAACGATGTCCGTGGAGCGCAGACAACTGATGAAAGCCTACGGCGCAGAACTCGTTTTAACCGAAGGTGCAAAAGGTATGAAAGGTGCAATTGCAAAAGCGCAGGAGCTTGCAAACGAAATTCCTAACAGTTTTATTCCAAGTCAATTTACAAATCCTGCCAACCCCAAAGCACACAAAGAAAATACGGGGCCTGAAATTTACGAGGATACGGACGGAAAGGTGGATATTTTTGTGGCAGGCGTCGGTACGGGCGGTACGGTCACAGGCGTCGGAGAATATCTGAAATCGAAAAATCCGAACGTGAAAGTTGTGGCGGTAGAGCCGGCTACTTCTGCAGTGCTTTCCACAGGCGTTGCGGGTGCGCATAAGATACAGGGTATCGGCGCCGGATTTGTTCCCGAAGTTTTGAATACGAAGATTTATGACGAAATTATAACGGTTGCAAATGAGGACGCTTTTGCAACGGGAAAACTTATCGGAAAAAGCGAAGGTATACTCGTAGGTATCTCTTCGGGCGCGGCAACGTGGGCGGCAATCGAGCTTGCGAAACGCGAAGAAAATGCAGGTAAAAATATTGTTGTATTACTCCCCGACACGGGGGACAGGTATTTGTCCACGCCGCTTTTTGCGGACTAAATATAAACGGTTGTCGGCACTTGTTTTTACGAGTGCCGATGGCTGTCGTAGGGGATTTGTATGAATTATAAAAAATTTTTACAGTTTAGGAGTATGTATGGCGCAAATATATTTGGATAATGCGGCAACGACAAAAATGAGCAAAACTGCAATTAAGGCGATGTTGCCGTATATGGACGAAATATACGGCAACCCGTCTAGTTTGCATTCGGTTGGGCAAAAGGCGGCGGAAGCGTTGACGGAATCAAGACGGCGTATCGCAAAAAGGTTGGGTTGCGACGAGAAAGAAATCCTATTTACGTCGGGGGGAAGCGAATCGGATAATCAGGCGATTCTTTCTGCGGCTACGATTGGGGAAAGAAAAGGCAAGAAACATATCGTTTCCACGGCGTTTGAGCATCACGCCGTCTTGCATACGCTCGAAAAGTTAAAAAAACACGGATTTGAAATTACTCTTTTGCCTGTTTCCGAAGATGGATTGATTACGGAACAACAGGTGGAAAACGCGATTCGTCCCGACACCTGTCTTGTCAGCGTGATGTATGCGAATAACGAAATCGGAACGATTCAGCCGATTGAAAAAATCGGAGAAATTTGCCGTAAAAAAGGCGTGATTTTTCATACCGACGCCGTACAAGCCGTGGGGCATGTACGCGTTGACGTGCAAAGAGAGCATATTGATATGCTTTCTCTTTCCGCGCATAAATTTCACGGGTCGAAAGGGATCGGCGCGTTGTACGTCCGTAAAGGGATACCGCTTACGAGTTTGATCGAAGGCGGTGCGCAGGAAAGAGACAAACGCGCGGGAACGGAAAATATCCCTGCGATCGTCGGTATGGCGGTGGCTTTGGACGAAGCGTGTGAGAATATGGAAAAGAATACGAAAAAGCTGACGAAATTACGCAATATGCTTATCGACGGGCTTTCCACTATTCCACATTCCGTATTAAACGGCGACTGTGAGAAACGGTTGCCTACGAACGTGAGTTTTTGTTTTGAGGGAATTGAAGGCGAATCCCTACTCCTACTTCTCGACGATAAAGGCATTTGCGCTTCGTCGGGTTCGGCGTGTACGTCAGGTTCTCTCGACCCGTCGCACGTGCTTCTTGCGATCGGTAGAGTTCACGATATTGCGCACGGCTCACTCAGATTGACGTTGTCGGAAGAAAATACGGAAGAAGAAATAAAATATACCGTTTCGGCGGTAAAAGAAGTCGTCGCGTATCTTCGCGGTATGTCACCTATTTGGCGAGATCTCGTAAACGGTAAAAAGGAATTTATTATTAAATGAGGAGAAAAAATGGCATTATACAGTGAAAAAGTTATGAACCATTTCCGCAATCCCCGAAACGTGGGCGTTATTGAAAACGCGGACGGCATAGGCGAAGTGGGGAACGCAAAATGCGGAGATATTATGAAAATTTATCTTAAAATCGAAGACGGTATTATCGCAGACGTTAAGTTTGAAACGTTCGGTTGCGGCAGTGCGATTGCGTCGAGCTCGATGGCGACGGAGCTCATTAAGGGGGAACCTGTTTCCGAGGCTTTGGCGTTGACGAATAAGGCGGTAGTCGAAGCGTTGGACGGACTTCCCGCGCATAAGTTGCATTGTTCCGTTTTGGCAGAAGAAGCGATTAAAAAGGCGATTCAGGATTATTACGAGAAAAACGGGATAGAATACGATAAAACGCAATTCCCGAATTGTGAAAATTGTAGTCATTGTTCCGCGCACGCCGAATAAATTATTGTTTTTTTTGAGCAAAAGTGATATAATTGAAAAAATTACGAAAAAGGCTGACACGGACTTATGAAAATAATTGATTTATTAACCGAAGAAAAGTTAACCCTTTCGTTTGAAGTGTTTCCACCCAAAACCGAAAGCGCGTTTGACAGCGTGAAGCACGCAACCGAAGAGATTGCAAAATTAAAACCGGCGTTTATGAGCGTGACTTACGGCGCAGGTGGAGGAACGAGTAAGTATACGCTCGATATTGCCAAAAATATTTTGAAAGCGTACGGAGTGCCGACTTTGGCGCACCTTACTTGCGTTTCTTCGACAAAACAAACGGTAAAAGAAAGAATAATTGATATTAAAAATTCGGGTATAGAAAACGTAATGGCGCTCCGTGGCGATATTCCAAAAGGTTTGGAAAACGCCGACAGAGATAATTGGGATTATCAACACGCTATAGATTTAATAAGAGAATTAAAAGAATATAGCCCTGACCTTTGTGTAGGCGGTGCGTGTTATCCTGAAATTCACCCCGAAAGCGTAAACCAAAAGGAAGATATAAAATACTTGAAAGAAAAGGTTGACGCGGGCTGTGATTTTTTAACCACACAAATGTTCTTTGATAATAATCTATTATATAATTTTTTGTATAAAATTCGTGAAGCTGGCATTACCGTTCCCGTTATGCCGGGTATTATGCCGATAACCAACGCAAACCAAGTAGAGCGCGCGATCAAGCTTTCGGGCTCGTTTATGCCGCAACGCTTTAAGAGTTTAGTGGATAAGTTCGGAACTAACCCCGACGCTATGAAGCAAGCGGGTATAATTTACGCAACCGACCAAATTATAGACCTTTTTGCAAACGGCATAAAGAACGTTCACGTTTACTCAATGAATAAACCCGACGTTGCGGAAAAGATTTTATCTAATCTATCAAGTATTTTGAACTGATATGATATATCCCGTTTACGTTAAAAATTATCCTGCGCCTGATTTTAACAAAAGAGAAATTTTGCGTTACGCAGGGGTTAAGGAAGATATAATAGAGATAAACGCGCTTATTGACGAGTGTATAAAAGAATTAGACGGCAAATTAAATTATAAGGTGTGCTATGTCGAATATCCAGTAAAAATTTTAGGGGATGACGTAGATTTAACTTTTACTTCCGTAACGTCAAAAGATTTAGCAAAAAACCTTAAAAACTGTAATGATTTTATCCTTTTTGCGGCAACCGTCGGTGTAGGTATAGATAGGCTTATTGCAAAGTATAACGCCTTATCGCCTACTAAAGCGCTTATTTTTCAAGCAATCGGGGCGGAGAGAATAGAAAGCCTTTGCGATTTATTTAATAACGAGATTAAGGAAAAATATAAAACGGTTAAACCGAGATTTTCGGCGGGGTACGGCGATTTGCCGATAGAAATCCAAAAAGATATTTTTACCGCGCTAAATTGCTCTAAAAATATAGGAGTAATCTTAAACGAAAGTCTTTTAATGTCCCCGTCAAAATCGGTTACTGCGATAATAGGCGTTGCAAAAGATAGTGATAGCGCAAACGAAAAAGTTTGCGCGGCGTGTAAAAAAACCGATTGCGAATTTAGGAGAGAAAATGAAAATTAAAGAATATCTTAAAAATAACTTAATCTTTCTTGACGGCGGTATGGGCACGCTTTTACAAGAAAACGGCTTAAAAGCGGGTGAACTTCCTGAACGTTGGAACGTAACCCATGCGGACGTAATAACTAAAATTCATAAAGAGTATTTTGATGTGGGTAGCAACGTCGTTGCCACGAATACTTTTGGCGCAAATATCCTGAAATTTTCTGAAGAAGAACTTGAAGAAATTATCAAGTGTGCCACTCAAAACGCTAAAAACGCAAAAGAGCAGTCTAATGGAAACCAAGAAAAATGGATTGCGTTAGATATAGGTCCTACGGGTAGAATGTTAAAACCTTACGGCGATCTTGATTTTGAAGATGCCGTCAAAGTGTTTTCAAAAACGGTAAAACTCGGCGTTAAATACGGTGTAGATTTAATTTTAATAGAAACCATGACCGACGGTTACGAAACGAAAGCCGCCGTTATTGCCGCGAAAGAGAATTCAAATATTCCTATTTTCGTTTCTAATGCTTACGG
>JAGASB010000030.1 GCA_017621955.1 Clostridia bacterium
AAAATTAAGGAGAATTGAAAAGACATTATTTAGACGAAATTAACAAGGTGGAAATAAACCTTTCCACAAACGAAACGGAAAACTATCCGTTTGAAGCAGACGAAAGCACTATTTTAAGAGCCGCAAGTATACTTACAAACAAAATTTTAGACTTCGCAAACCAAGGCGGAGATATTAAAAACATAACACCGAAAACACTTTTCGGCAACAAGGAGGAATTATGAAAAAGAAAGCAGTAATTTACGCAAGATTTAGTTCACACGCACAAACCGAACAATCTATTGAAGGTCAACTACGTGAGTGCTATGATTTTGCAAAGAGAAACGACATTACCATTATCGCCGAATACATAGACCGTGCGCTTACGGGCACGTCGGATAAACGACCGCAGTTTCTTAAAATGATTGACGATAGTAAAAAGAAACATTTTGAGTACGTTTTAGTTTATCAGTTAGACCGTTTTGCTCGTAATAGGTACGATAGCGCAAACTATAAAGCAAAGTTAAAGAAAAACGGCGTTAGGGTTTTATCAGCAAAGGAAAACATTTCGGAAGACGCAAGCGGAATTTTAATCGAAGGCGTTTTAGAAAGTATGGCGGAGTATTACTCCGCCGAACTTTCACAAAAGACAAAGCGAGGCGTTAAAGAAAGTTTACTTAAAGGTCATTTTATTGGTGGATACACCCTACTCGGTTATAATATCGTAAACAAAAAGTGGGTAGTTAACCCCGAAGAAGCCGAAATCGTTAGAGACGTTTTCAATCGCTATCGCAACGGCGAAAAAGGAAAATCAATAGTCGATAGATTAAACAGTCAAGGCATTAAGCCTAAAAACGGAAAGGCGTTCACTATGACGGGGATTTGCCGTATGATTCGTAACGAAAAGTATATAGGAATTGTGACAGTTGACGGGACAACTTACCCCGACGTTGTTCCACCTATCGTTGATAAAAGACTATTTAAGGAGTGCAATTTAATTATGGACGGACACAAACATAGACAGCGTGAAGTTTACCACGAAAACCCATACATATTAAGTGGCAAAATGTACTGTGGGTATTGTGGCAACACCATTACCGCCGAAACGGGAACGAGCCACAACGGAAGAGTTTACCACTACTATAAATGTTTTGGAAGAAAGTCCGATAAAAACAGTTGCAGTAAGAAAAACGTTAAGCAAGACTATATTGAAAGCGTAGTTTTCGGCGCAACGGTTGAATACGTTTTAACACCGAAAGTCATTGATAAAATTGCTAAAACGGTAGTTGACAATTTTAACGCTGAAATTGAAAAGCCAACGGCACTACTTGCCTTTGAAAAAGACTTAAAAACTGTTAAAAAATCAATCGATAAAATATTAACTGCGATAGAAGAAGGGATTTACACTAAGACCACAAAAGAAAAACTACTCTCGCTTGAAGCCACACAAGAAGATTTAGAAGCCAAAATTGCCGTTGAAAGGGCTAAACAAATTAAGCCGTTAGAACTTGTTGACGTTAGGATGTTTCTTAACTACTACGCTAGAAAACAGTATGAAAATGGGCAAGAAAAAAACGAGTTCTTTAACTCGTTCATAAACCGTGTGTTTTTATTTGACGATAAGGTTATTATTCTCTATAACACCAACAAGCGTGAAACTAAGCGATTAAACAAAAAAGAGTGCTTAGAGATAATAAACGGCAAAAACCTAGAAGAAATAAAAGAAAACTCGTTTGAACGAGAAAAGTTCAAACGAGTATCTAGTGGTTGCCCACAACTTGTCTAATTTGAACGAATTGTGTATATATGGTTATTAATACACAACATATTGTGGTTTTGAATAATTTTATATAACAAAATAAAACCCATAAGCCTTACTAATAAAAGGTATTAACCGCTTCGATTTTTGGTTGATTATTCATTTATTATTTTTTTCTTAATTTCTTCCCATATATTTAATGGTATCTTGCTAAAATTATAATATTTCCCAACTTTTCCAAACGAAGAGGAATTTTCTTCCCAAACAACCCCACCCATACAACGACTTTCTCTCGCTCTAATTGCTTTAGGATGATATTCATATACTAAATCTAACAACTCATTTGCATCAGTTATTTGTTGCTCCTCAATAAATCTTCTTGTTTCATTTACAGCAAAGTCAATATCTTTGTGTTGAAAAATAGCTGAACCATCCTTAAATTTAATTGAATTTAAGTTGACATCTAAAAATACACAACATACTTCATAAAAACCAGAGTCAGAAACTTTTTGTAACTTCTCCATACAATCATTTATCGGTTTATCTTTAAGAAAATAATTATAAAAATTCTCTTTTGCATAATCTTTCATATGTTTTCCTCTTAACATTAACTATTAATATATTTTTAACAATAAGTTTTATTGTAAAGTACTATCCTTTGTAAAGTTCATTAAACTTGCTATCAAATAAAGCGGGACACTCATTAGTCCTTCAGTTTTAACTTCACTTCTCATAGACGTTTTTACAGAATACTTCGGTTCATACTTTTTAAGATATTCTGCAAGCGACCTTGCTTTAACATTTCTTTCAGATTTTACTTCAATAGGAACAATCTCGCTATTGCATTGAACGATAAAATCAACTTCAGCAGTATTACCACTTGACCAATAGTAAGCAGTATCTGTCGTTGATTTTAATAGTTCAGTTAACACATAATTTTCCGTGAGCGAACCCTTAAATTCTTTATATATAGGACTTGCATCAAGAATTACTTCGTGTGGTAATTTAGACATCTTTCTAAGTAGCCCTACGTCAGATGCATACAACTTAAAAGCAGTTTCATCAGCGTAAGAAGACAAAGGCATAAACGGTTTTTCTATTTTGCATACTTTATGAACTAACCCTGCATTTATAAGCCACTCTAACGCATCTTCTAAATCTTTTGCTCTCCACCCTTTCTTAACGTGCCCAAACATAAATTTAGTATTTTCTTTTGCTAATTGTTCGGGGATTGAACGCCATATAGCCGTTAATTTAGGAAATTCTTTGATAGGAGCGTGTTTGGCAAAATCTAATTCGTAACTGTTTATAATCGCTTGTTGCACGCTTTCAACTTCTTCTATACTAAAAGTTTTTTTCCAAATTGAAACAACTTCTGGCATACCACCCGTTATATAATATTGCCTTAAAAAAGTAGATAGTTTATCTGCTACGATTTGTGGCAAGTCATCGCCTTTACTAAAATTATCTACATAATCTGCAAGGTTTTCAGGTGCTATTGCTCTTAAAAATTCAGCAAAACTCATTGGGTAAAGAGTTAAAAAATCAACCTTACCCACCGGGAAAGACAAATTATTTTGAAGCGCAATGCCTAATAACGAACCAGCACATACGATATGATATTGTGGAGCATTTTCGCAAAAATATTTTAACGACGTTATAGCCTTTCCACACTCTTGAATTTCATCAAAAATAACAAGCGTTTCATTAGGCTTTATGGTTTGCCCTACAAAAAGACCTAACTCAAGAATTATTCTTGAAGTATCATAATCTTTTTCAAATACTGTTTTCAAATTCTCATTTTCCTCAAAGTTAAAATATGCAACTGAAGAATAATGCTCCTTCCCAAAAGTTTTAAGCAAATACGTTTTACCACATTGTCTTACACCTTTCAAAATTAAAGGCTTTCTATTTTCCTTACTCTTCCATTTTATTAAATCATTTATAAGAGTTCTTTTCATGCTACACCTTTTTATATACTTAATTTGCGTTGTGCTGCAACATTTTTCATACTTATTGTATGATATACTTGCCAATTTGTCAACACTTTATGCAAAGATTTTTTATTTTTATACTATTATTGCGGAAAACTACAAAAAGAGGTTGCGCTAA
>JAGASB010000031.1 GCA_017621955.1 Clostridia bacterium
AGAGTATGTTCGCCAGCGACCTTAGCGGTAAACGTTAAGTTTTCGCCAGAAAACTCCTCAGTAGTTTCATCGTATTTAACTTTAAGCAAAACGGTTGCACCGTCTACTTTAACAATAAAATTTTCAAGGTTGATTTCATCGTCAACCTTATAGCCCGTCGTGGCTACGTCAGTTTTAAAGTTTGCTTCAAGTTTTTCAGGTGCTGGTGCAGGTGCAGAACACCCAATTGCTAATGAAAAACTGCAAATCATTAAAAGCGACAAAATTACACCTAATAATTTTCTCATTTTTTATCCCCTCAATTATTAACTTATAAAACACCCTAAGCAGTTCGTGTAAAACACGAACTGCTTGGGTATATTTTTTATTAGCCTACCGTATAAACAACGTTACCGTTGAGTGATACAGAACCATTTTCATAAGTGATGCCGTTTAACGCATCCATAGCCTTGCCTTCGGGTGCAACCCATAGCTCTTTACCGTTGTAAGTCTTATTGCTATCTACAAAGTAAGAATCGCTCAATGTATAACCACCACCAACAGTGTTAGCATCTTCTAATGAATTTGCGATATACAAATCGTTCATTTGAGGACATACGCATTTTTCTGGCAACAAGCACGCAAAACCATCATCAAATATTTCGTTAGGCTTACCAAACGTGCCAGCAGTTCTAACGTAAACTAAACCGTTAGTAGTAATGTTGTAGTCAGAAATATCTGCAATATGCGTAATTAACGTGCTGTAATTTGCATATTCACAAGTACTGTTATCAATAATTAATACGTTATTAAATTCAGAACCTTTGCAAGCATACGAAACAAATCCAGCATTAGTTAAATATATAGGATTGCTTTCGTCAACTTGTCTAACGTTAAGTTTAACGTTAAACACACAGTTATTAAGTTTGCCAAGGAAGAACTGAGCAAACATACCGAAAGAGTGACTTCCACCGAAGAAAGGATTACCTGTACCGTTCCATGGCGGCATTTCGATTTCTAATTCCATATAGACGTTGTTAAAGGTTCCTACAAATTCATTAAAGAACCCATAGAGCGCAACTTCACCGCCGTCTCTACCAGAGATACCTGTAATCTTGTGATTGTTCCCCTCTAATACGCCTGAGAACGAGCTAATATACACTCTATCTGCCCATGGATGTTCTGCCATATATTCAGTACAGTCAATGTCGTTCATAAGTTTGAACGTGCCGTAACCGATACTCATTGCATCAAAAAAGTCTTGTGCAGTATAAATTTCTTTTTCTAAGTTATCAAATCTAACGTATTGAGTGTCGTAACCGTAAACTTTTTCCGCATCTTGAACAACTTTTTCAGCTTGTTGAACGAAAAGCTTATAGTCCATAGATTCGCCGTAGAGTTTTAACTTCCAATATCTTTGGAACAATTCGATAGCACCAACTCTCTTTTCGTATTCTTTTCTTTCACTTCTTGGTAAATCACTGTCAAGAAGTTTTTGATATATATCTTCAAATTTAGTTTGTAAACCGTCTAAGAATTCTTCCGTCCATAATGCACTCGAATAAAGAGCAGGACTTCTACCATTTGCGTCTATAATGATATTACCGTGCTTTTTCTCGTATGAATCAAGCTGATTTAAGAGAGAGTTATAAACATCCAGCATTTCTTCGCCAACAATGCCATAATAATTATACATAAAGTCAGCGATTAATTGGTCTACGTCTTGGTCAGCGTCATAGAAAATTTGAGAAGTAACAAAACAAGTAAGTTCCTTAAATAAACCTAAGTTAGGAAGTTCAACATAGTCTACAGTTGAATTCATTTCAATAAGTTTTTCTGCCCAGTTTTTAAGATACGGCAAATCATTAACGAACATAAGTCTGTACTTATCAAAATAGCCTTGATAGAACCAGCTTGAGAAGTTGTCTGAAACAACCTTCCAACCTTCAAAAGTAGTGTTTGCTTCTGCGTTCACACTAGATTCAACGTTAGAAGAACAGTCTGCCTTAAAGAAACATACGTTAGGAGTGATTCTTTCATCCGCCTTTACAAGTGGAACGTATTCTTTCTTATCCTTATCCCATTTTACAGGGGGTTTTTCGGTGTGATAGTAGTTTAAGGTCATAACCTTAAAGTCTCTTATCTTACCGTCACGTTCCATAAACATATTTTCCATATGTTCA
>JAGASB010000220.1 GCA_017621955.1 Clostridia bacterium
AAATTTCAAAGATTGCTCTGCCATTCGTTCGTAAAAAGAGTTCGGTTTTTCGTCTCTAAATTGTCCTGATGATTTGAAAACTCTGAGCAGTTGTTCCTTGTCTCCGTTGCAGAACATCGCAAGTCGGCTCATCAAAGAACGTTCGTTTTTCTCTTCCGTTTCAAGTACCGAAATACCTTGATAAAGCTGTGTAAATTTTGCTCCGTCTCTTGTTTTGCTTGCTCTCTCTACAACATCTCTATCCCCCATTCTCGTTAGACTTTCAATGCCACGCTCAGACATATCTACGGGCTTGCCTGCTGTTGCCGGCATTGCCCGTGCAGCAATCTCGCTTGGCTTTACAAAAACCTCTGATTTTTCTTCCTGTGTCTGTTCTTTTTCTGCTCTTTCTATACTGAAATCTTGCAGTTCCTCAAAGGTACATTCTTGAAATTCTTTGTCTGCCCAAAACGGTAAAGTCTGCAATTTATCAAACTCTTCCATAAGGGCTTCCTTGCTCGAAAACGCATAGTTAATTGCAAGTGTCGTTTGACCGTAAGCACCTGCCATATACACCTTGTAAACGGTCTCGTCATAGTGATTTTTGTCCGTTACAATCGCATATTTTTCTATGCTTTTCTTCTGCTCAGCCTGTTCTTGATTTTTCTTTTGCTGTACTTTCAAGGAAACATATTTCGCAATTTTATCCGCATCGGTAATAGCCGTAAAAAGTGCGTTAGGATTGTCTTTAATTTCCTTTTTCCAAGCGGCAATATACGCTGAATTATTACGTTTATGCTCGGCATCTACTTGTATTTCCAAGTCTTGCTCGATAAACATAGAAGCAATCTCTGCCCTAAGTTCTTCCAAAGCATAGTCAGGTGTTCCAAATAGATTTTCAATATTTCTATTAAGTCTGCTTTCGTGTCCCGTAGAGTGTCCAAGTTCGTGTAATGCTGTTGAATAAAATTCTTGCATTGAAAAGAATTTTTCCCTGTTCGGAAGATGGATTTCGTCGGTTTTTGGTCTGTAATACGCTTGCGAGCCACCATATACAATCTTGGCTTCGTTTTCGTTCCAATAGTCCAAAAGTTGTTCTACTCTATCCACCTTTTCCATAGGATTGATTTCCGTTTTTTCAAGTGCAGGAATACCATTGATAACGTCGCCGTTAAACACACGATAGAATTTCCTAATAGGTTTGACATTATGAGTAAAATAATCATTTTTCTCCTCTACTGTCATACCATCAAGAACGCTCCTATCCAATCTTTTGCCCGTTTGTTTATCTATAAGGTCAAAGTATTCGATTGATACGCCTGCCCCTTTTCCTAAGCTATTCCCTTCTTCGTCGGTTTTGAAAGTCCAACCCTTTTCTTGCATCTGATTAAACGTTACCCAACGATAATCCCCGTACCCTCGTGACATTGCAACAAGAGATAACGTAACGTTGTTTATTCCGTGATATTGCTTTTTCGTGATTGCAGATTCGGGAACTTTCGGCATACTCCATCCTGCTTTCCATATTCCTGCGCCCTCATCAAGATTTTTCATTACCTCGTCGAACAAAAACTTACGCTGTGGCGTTAGTTTTTCATAGTCAACTTGTTTGATTGCTTCTTCCAAAACTAACCGTCACCTCCTCTTCCAAAATCGGCTCCCCTAACTCTTCGGGGACTTCGGTATCATACAAATCTTCAAACTCATAACCATAAGGAACGTGAAGTTCCGTTCTGATTTTTCTTTTTTTCATAGTTCCTCCAATTTTCAGTCTAATCGTGATCTGACTAATCACGATTAGACTTTCTTATTTTCTTACCTTTTGCCATTACCCGATGAGTTTACGGGTGGTTTTGGCTTATACGTACTCGTCGTATTCGCCTGAAATCGTCCCGTAGTATCTTTAATTGCTTTCACAACCGTACACTCGTAATAATCGGGAGATTTATCGGGACGGAACAAACCACTTGATTGAAAAATACGAAGCATTTGTTCTTTGTCGCCGTTACACCAAAACGCAAGACGGTTCATCAAAGACATATCACTATTAGAGTGATTGTTCTGCAAATCTTGCCCCTCGTATAACGCCTTAAACGTTGAGCCGTGCTTCTTCTCCGCACAAGCCTTTTCTACCACGTCTCTATCAGACATTTTAGAAAGTCCCTCAACGCCTGCGCCTTTGCCACCGAACTCAGAACGTTTATCGCATTTTCTTTCAATAAGTTCTTTCATTTCAGGCTTATCAAAACTCTCAAAACGTTGATAACTTGCTCCATCCCCTGTCATCGCAATAAAGTGAGTGTTACGGTAAAATTCCATATCTCCGTCCTTAGAGAAAGTTCTTACATCCATACCCTCCGTAGTCCCGAAGATATGCAAGCCCTTTCCACTTACCGATGTTTCAATGTAAGTCTTTCCGCATTTACTCAACACTTCTTTTGCAAGCTCAGAATAATTACCGTTGTCATCAATACAATGGTCAAGGTCAACACAAGCAAGACCGTCTTTACCGTCAAGCGCATAGGCGAGCGTTACACCGCCGTGTTCACTTGCAAACTTACAAGCTGTTTCATAGTCCGTCCAAGTAGTCGGGTCATCGCTTCGTGCAAACTTATTGGTATGACAGTCAATCAAGTATTTCTCAACCTTTCCCTTTTCTTCGTTGTACTTAGTTCTCAAAACTACCCAATTCGGCTTGTCTTTCATTTCTTGCGGAATACTCTCGTCAAGAATTTTCTTTCTTTCGGCAAACTTTTCACTTGGCGAATTACTCGGCTTTTGATAGGATTCCACTTTCTTACCTTTGACTTGTTCAATGAACTCGTCTACGCTAAGTTCGTGTTCTGCGCCCTCTCGGTTATTTTTAAGCCTAATTGTAAAGTCAGGCGGTAAACTGATTTTAAGTTTGTCGTCTTTCGCATCTTCCATAAGATTTCTCGGCAAATAGAATACATAGCCGTCATATTCACCCTCAGGCATACGCATAAGGTTAGACTTTTCGTATTCCTTAATAAACATCTCGGACGGTACAAACACGTGCTTCCACCCGTTCTTGTCTTTGCTCTGACTTTGTGCAGGTGCGTTTGCACTATTTGCAACAAAGTTCTTATCCATCATCGGCGCAATCTCTCTTGCCGATAAGTCTACCTTTTCCGTTCTTTCCCTATTTTGTGCCGTTACACTAAAATCTTCGGGCATCGTGATTTTCACATAACCATCTTCTCTCGATTTATCTTCTTCGATAAAAGCGTTAGGCACGTAAAAACCATACCCTGCATATTTCTCTTCTTCGGGAATAGTAAGTAGCGAAGATTTTTCATACGTTCCTTTGATTGCTTCTCTTGAAACGCTGAAAGACACTCGCTCTTTGGGTTCTTCCCTTTCGTAATCTTTATTCGACGTATTATCACAAATCTTCTTGAACTCTTCTGCCGTGAGCGTAACTTCGTTGTCGCCTTTATGAAGCACAACCGTTTCGTTTTCAAGGAAAAGCAGTTCATAACAAAGTTCGTGTCCGTCGCTTTGCATATCTACAAGTTGTCTACTTTCCTTTACACGGTTCTTGTAGATATTGTAGGTATAACCGCTATACTCACTTCCGTTCGGCATCTTCATAAAAAGATGTCTTTCTTGCTCAGAAAGCATTGCATTATGCGAGACTTTCACGGTTACCCATTTATTGTTTTTGTCGTTTTCAGGCATTATTTCATCTCCTTTTTTTTCATTTTGTTCTATTGTATTTTCGCTCATATATTTATCCCACTCATCGGAATAAATCTTGTAGTTCTCTCCACCAATGGTCTTTAAGAACTCTTCATCAAACTGCCAAAGCGGATAAACCACGTTCATACCACTTACTTTTGTGAACCCCGTGTCTTTTGCGTATCCCTTTTTAAGTAGTTCTACTGCATAAGGACAGTTGTTCAAGTCAATGTAAGCCGTATTCTTCAAGCCAATGAACTCACCAAAGTTTTTCGTTACAGTCGAATAAGGACTTACCATTTCATTGTTCTCATTTACTTCCCATAACTGAATCGCCAAACCGTTCATATCTCTGCCATAGAGTTGGTCTTTTACTTCATACAGTTCTACCGTCGGCTTCACTTTCGTTTTACCGCTGTAAATGTCAATGATTTCAAAACCTTTCATTTCTTCCATTGCTTGATGCTCTTTTTCTAATTTCCTATAAGCAGTAACAAACCCGTCTACAATCGCAGGGTGCGAATTGATAACAAACATACGTCTATACTTGTTCTCGTTGTTGATATTCACTTGCTTAGCCCACTCTTTGTTAGACGGACTGTATCTTCCGTCCTCATTATTGATTTGTACGGTATTAGCAAGAACATAGGTCATACGTTCAATGCCATACTTTTCAATAAGATTAGACATATAGTTTACGTTCAAGCGCATACCGTCAAAGTTTCTTCGGATATAGTCTTGAATATCGTCTCTACACTCGATATTTATCATTGTTGCTTCCATCGGGAATTTACGATTATATGCACGTTTCATTGCTTGCCTTGCAGAATAGTCCATTTCTTTTTCAAGCATACTTTCGTCTACATCTCTTCCCGTTTTAAGGAAAGTAATGTTATGTTCTTCCATATATTCCTGAGAAAGATAACAAACAGGCGCAGCGATAATATACTCGTCGGCTTCTACACCAATTCTCGGCTCTGCATTATCCCAAGATAATTTATCCTTAAAATAGTAGTAGGCATTGTGATTTGTGTCTTGACCGAAATAAATAACGTTCTCGTCCGTTACCTTGTATCGAACTTTCTCGATAATATCCTTATGGTAATCTTCACAGTAATCGGTTATAAAGTCCATTACGTCCGAACCATTGTTTACACTCGAATGTTCTCTTCCAAGATAATCTTCATAAAGCTCGTTCAAGATGCCTTTATCTTTATCGGCATACAATGCTTGTGCATACTCTTCTTCAAGTTCTACGCTTACTAAGGTGTCCCAAAGTTCAGTCTTGACGTGCAATTCATAATTTCTCGCAAGTATTTCTCTCGGCGGTAAATCTATCAATTCTTCTTCCAAGTCGTAATACTCAACGTCTACGATTCTTTGAACTTCCTCAACATAGTTAATCGGAGCATTATCAATATCGTCTTTGTTCGCCTCGTAATACTCGTCATAAGCCTTTGAATACTGCTCGTATTTTTCCTTGTCTGCACTACGCAAGAACTCTGCATCAAACTCTATCAAGTAACACATTTCACGATACATACGTTTCCTAAATCCCGTATCTTTTGCATAGCCTTGTCTAATCAACTCATCGACAATTTCTTTCCTGTCAAGACTTATATATGTCGAATTTTTAGGCTTTGTAAATTCGTGCGACGGTTGCGATAAATCTACATAAGGTTGTATTCCACTTGACGTGTTTTCGTTTAAGGAAACAAACAACCCATATATCGTTTTACCGTTTTTCGTCTCGCCTATGCTTAGGTCAATTTCAGGTTCAAACACCCTATCTGAGCCTTGATGAAACATAGTGAA
>JAGASB010000221.1 GCA_017621955.1 Clostridia bacterium
GAAGTTCAATATGATTATGAGCAACAGCTATCCGCACCTATAAAAAAAGATAGTGAAGTTGGATTTGTTAAAATTTATGTGCAAAATAAATTGATTTTTAAAGAAAAAATCTATACAATAATAGATATAGAATAATATATAAGGTAATTTATGAGAATCAACAAATATCTTGCAACTTGTGGTGTTGCTTCAAGGCGTGCAGCCGACCAATTAATAAAAGATGGCTTAGTAAAAATTAATGGAAGAATTTGTTCAGCAGGAGACGACGTTGAAGTTGGTTCTGATTCGGTTTCAGTAAACGGAAAACTTGTTTCAGCTGTCAAAAAATTTGACTATTATATAATGAATAAACCCAAGGGTTACGTCTGCACGGTTAAGGATGATAAAGGGAGAAAAACCGTTATGGATTTATTGCCACAAAGTGCAAAACGCTTATTTCCGGTCGGTAGGCTTGATTACGACACCGAAGGTCTATTAATTTTAACCAACGACGGTGACTTAACGTTTAAGCTAACGCACCCTAAAAACGAAGTTCCTAAAACTTATTTGGTTAAGACAGAAAAGCCTGTTTCTGACGAAGATTTGTCTAAACTTCGTGGTGGCGTTTATATTGATGGTGTTAAGACTAAAAAATGTAACGTTAGAATTATTGAAAGTAACAAGACTTCGTCAAAGTTACATATTACAATAACAGAAGGCAGAAACCGTCAAGTTAGAAAAATGTTTGAAACCGTTGGAAACAGCGTTGACTTCTTAAAACGAATTAAAATTGGTGATTTAACTCTTACAGGTTTAAACCGTGGCGAAGTTAGACCGCTTAACGCTGCTGAAATCAATTATTTATTAAATATTTAAAAAGCAAAGAAAAAACCGCTGTTAAGCGGTTTTTTTGTGTTTTACCTTAAATGAACTAAGTTTTGAGATGCAGTATCTTATTACAAAATAAACAAAAACGTCTAAGTAAAGCGTAATTGGTATTGCTATATAAATCAAAGTGCTGTAAGCATTAGAAAAATCTAGATTAAATAACAGTGCGCCTGCAAGATTTATAAGTAGTAAATTAAAAACAATTATAGAAGCCGTTAAGATAGAATCAGCGTTAATTTGTTTTGCAATACATTTATTTGGATAACGTTTGTATCTTATCGCCATAACGATAGGAAAAAGCGTGAATAATGCAATAGAAATAACAGTTGTGGTTGTTGACAAGGAAAGTGTAACACCGTGGACTAATGAAAACATCAAAAATTCAAATAAAACTATTAGATATATCGCAAGTGATGCTGTAAAATTTAATTTGTTTATCAGTATTATTCCAGTTGGCGCATAAGAATCTTTTGATGAAATTTTAATTTTATATCCTTCTTTTGCGGCTTTTAGAGTTAAATCACCAAAGTCAATTTTACCATTATTTGAACGCTGAGAGTTGTAGTCTGTTTCATTAATAGTTTGGTTAAATTTAGGTTTTTCTATTATTTCAACGGGTTTTTCTTCAACAACCATTTCATCGGTAACGTTATTTTCTTTAACCTTTTGCACGGTAGTTGCTTTAATTAAACCGTTTAGTATGTTCCTAAAATTAATATCTTGATTAACGTCAGCAGATTTTTCTGTATTATTTTGTTGTTGAACGTTTTCAACTTTTTTCTCAATAATAACGTTTTCTTTTTCAGGTTCAGCAGACTTTTCGGCTGAAAAACTTGGATTGGGGACAGGTACTTCAACGATTTTTTCAACGTATTGTGTTTTATAAACTGGCGTGGGTGCGCAATCCATTAACTTATCTATAATGGAGCGTGAATAAGACCAATTTGACAAATTGCTTTCAACCGAAGATTTACCGCTTTCAGTCAACTGAAAATACTTTCTGCGACCGCCAACGTCCACAGAATCATACCAATAAGATTTAACAAATTTTAATGTTTCAAGCCTTTTTAACGAACTGTAAAGAGTAGCTTGATTAATTTTATATTCGTTATCACTTTTTTCCTCAATAGCATTGCTAATTTGTTGCGCAAATTTATCGCCGTCTAACAACGTGTGTAATATTATGGTGTCGATATGACCTCTAATTAAATCACTGCTAATTGCTTGTGGTTCCATAAAACACTCCAAATTCTTTCTACTTATAGTATACAATTATTTTTGCTTTAAGTCAAGTGTTAATATAAAAATTATACCAGATAAAATATTATTTAAAAACATTAGTAAAATTCTAACGTTTTCATAATTTTTAATATATAATACAATATAGAAATTAACTAAAATTTTTATTTGAATAATTTTAGTTAAATATTTAAATAAATTTCAAAATCGTTTGACAACTAAACTATTTCTTGCTATAATTAAATAAACTATGCGCAAAAGTCGTGTTTTGCGCATAGTTAAATGTGTGTGATTATTCTAAAAAAATGATACCCTATTAAAAAATTTTTTAAGGAAAATAAAAATGAAAAGTCAAACTTATTATGAAAAACGTGAAATTTCTTGTTTGGAAAGAATCAATTTAATAGTTGACACCCTACCGTACTACGTTCAAGATTTTTTTGTTGGAGTTGAACTTAGGACTTCTGCGTTGTCAAGACTAAATTATAGTTACGATTTAAGGATATTTTTTGACTTTTTATCTAAAAGAATATTTAGAACGAAAAAAGTTGTTGATATTGAACTTTCTGATTTAGCTAAATTAGAAGCGACGGATTTTGAATATTTTTTAAGTTATTTGAGTAATTATGAGATAAACGGCAAAAAAGAACGTTGCACTGAGACGGGAAAAGCTAGAAAACTTTCTACCCTACGTGCGTTTTATAAGTTCTTTTTTAATCGAAATCAGTTACCAGCAAATACTCCAGCCAAGGTTTCTATGCCAAAAATTCACGAAAAAGAAATAATAAGGCTTGATTCAAATGAAAAAGTTGATGAAATTGGCGATATGCTCTATACTGTCGAAACGGGCGCTGGACTAACTAAGCACCAATTAGCTTTTCACGAAAGTACCAAATTGCGTGATACAGCTATTATTACCCTATTTTTAGGCACAGGAATTCGTATAAGTGAACTTGTAGGGCTAAATCTTGATGATGTAGATTTAAAAACTAATAGTTTTGTGGTTACAAGAAAAGGTGGTAATC
>JAGASB010000222.1 GCA_017621955.1 Clostridia bacterium
GACGTACAAACGGGTGCAACCATTCTTACAGGCACGCTAAGTAATTCTGGTGCAACACTTTCACCAATAGACCTTTTATTAGGTACGGGTGTTGCAGGCTGTATAGGTGAAACGTGTAAGTTGGCACTAATAATCGGTGGAATTTACCTTGCAATTAGAAAGGTTATAAACATAATATATCCTTTAATTTACATAGTAGTCGTAGGCTTATTTACGGTTGCACTTAACCAATTTGCATTAAGTACTTTCTTGCCGTCAATTTTATCGGGCGGTCTAATGCTCGGTGCAATATTTATGGCAACCGATTACACCACTACCCCAAATACTAAACTAGGAAGCATAATCTATTTCGTTATGCTAGGTTTAGTTACCGCAGGGCTTAGAATGGCAACTAAAATGGAAGCAGTTTCGTTTGCTATTCTTTTAATGAATCTTTTCGTACCGCTAATTGATAAGTTCATTATCCCCCGCCCGTTCGGTTACAAAAAACAAAAGGGGGAAAAGAAAAATGGCTAAACTATTAAAAAGCGTTTGGTTTAGGTGTATTACAACCCTACTTGTTATAATTTTGTTTTCGGGCGTAAGTATTTCGATTTTAAGCGACGTTTTATACGTTTCACCACAAGAACGCACGGATAGGGGTATCGTAAAAGTTTACGGCTCGCTAGTTAAGTACGATACGGTTTTTGACATCGACAACGAAAAATTTAACGACGACACTCTTACGGAAGAACAAAAATCACTCATTATTTATCAAACGGGTAGAATAAATAAAATTTATACCGTTGGCGACACTTCATCTAATAGTTACGAATATCTTTTCCAAAGCATAGGCTACAACGGCTTTAAGAACGGCACGGTTACCGTTTGGGTAAAAGTTCTATATACTTCGGGTACATATTCAATCACCCAAGTCTTACTTGAATCAAACAAAAACCAGTCGCTTATAAATAACCTTGGCGGTGATTATTACTCAAACTTTGAACTTCAAGACGTTACTTTATCTTGGAAAAACGGCGAATTTTTCACCGCAAATAAGAGTGATAAAAACTCTATAAACTACAATCCCGTTTCGGGCGCAACGTATTCTGCAAACGCAGGAAACAATGCAGTAAACTGTGTTATTAACTATATAGGAGGGGCATTTGCAAATGAAAACTAATTTCAAAAAGATTGCCGTTGACGGCGTTGTTGCACAAAACCCAACCTTAAAACTTGTTCTTGGTACTTGCCCAACGTTAGCGCTTACAACTATGGCTATGAACGGTATCGGAATGGGCGCTGCGGTTACTTTCGTTCTTATTTGTTCTAACGTGCTTATATCACTGCTTAGAAAAGTAATCCCCAACCAAGTTCGTATCCCTGCTTTCGTTCTTATAATAGCAACTTTCGTTACTATCGTAAGACTTGTTATGGACAAACTTATGCCCGACCTTTATGCAAGCCTTGGTCTTTACTTACCACTTATCGTAGTAAACTGTATTATTCTTGCTCGTGCAGAAAGTTTTGCAAGTAAAAACGGCATTCTTGCATCCGCTGCCGATGGACTCTTTACAGGCTTAGGATTTACTCTTGCATTGACGCTTATGGGCGCTGTTAGAGAAATTTTAGGTAGTGGCGCAGTGTTCGGCGTTAAACTTTGGGATTTTAGTATTGGATTCTTTTCTTCAAGTGCCGGTGCGTTCTTTACTTACGGCGTGTTTATTGCAATATTTAGTCTAATTTCTTCAACGGTCCAAAAGAAAAAGAAACGCAACGCATACTTTAAGCAAAACCAAAATAATTTGACGGAGGAAAACTAATATGGCTGAATTTATTATGATTATCGTATCCGCTGTATTTATAAACAACTTCGTCGTTGTGCAGTTCTTGGGAATTTGCCCTTTCCTTGGCGTTTCAAAAGATTTTAAGAGTGCGCTTGGTATGGGGCTTGCGGTAACGTTCGTTATGACGCTTACTTGTTTAATAACCTATCCCCTTTATACGTTCGTGCTTGTCCCACTTGGCATTGAGTTTATGGAAATAATCGTGTTTATTTTCGTAATTGCAGCAATCGTTCAAATGATAGAAATGGCGCTTAAAAAGTTTTCGCCAACGCTCTATAACGCAATGGGTATTTATCTACCATTAATAACCACTAACTGTGCCGTTTTAGGCGTTGCTGAACTTGTTATCGACAGTGCGCAAATGATGAGCCTTTTAGGTCTAACGTCAATGAATATGGGCGTTGCAGTGCTTTATGGTTTGTTTGCTGGCTTAGGTTTTACGCTTGCTATCGTTTTAATGAGTGGTTTAAGAGAAAAAATTCAACGCTTACCTATCAATAAGCACCTTAAAGGCTTCCCTATCGCAATGATTGGTGCGTGCTTTATCGCAATGGCATTCTACGTCTTTGCGCTTGTAGGTTAAGGGGGTAAAGATATGACAAACTTATTACTTAACTCAATTAATACTACTACTCTTTTGTGGGTAATACTAATAGTTGCAGTCCTTGCAATAATATTTGCAGTTTTAATAGTAACGGTCAGTAAACTATGTTTTGTAAAGGAAGATGAAAGAATATCAAAGGTATCCGAACATCTTGCAGGCGCTAACTGTGGTGGGTGCGGATACGCAGGTTGTGCGGATTATGCGAAAGCACTTGTCGAAGGCAATGCTGAACTTTGCAGTTGCGGTGCAACTTCAAATGAAGCCAAAGCGGAAATTGCTAAAATTTTAGATATTCCGTTTAGTGCAACGGCAGAACAAATGGCAGTGGTTAAATGCGCAGGCGGATTTAACGCAAAAGATAAATTTGACTACGTTGGAAACGACGGTTGTATTGCCGAATTTGCTTTTCTTGGCGGAAGAAAAGTTTGCCCCGAAGGTTGTCTTGGCGGTGGCTCTTGCGCATTAGTGTGTTCAGATAACGGCGTAAGCGTAAAGGGCGGTGTTGCCGTAATTGATAAGTCGCTTTGCGTTGCGTGTGGTGCGTGTGTTAGAAAGTGTCCTAAAAACCTTATTGAACTTA
>JAGASB010000032.1 GCA_017621955.1 Clostridia bacterium
ATTGGGCATAACACGTTAAGTGCATCATCAATGATGACTTGCTTTGCGCCGTTTTCGGTAAGCCAATTTTTAATGAATTCAGCTCTTTTATGCTCGTTGCCACTAGGCGCTGGAATTTGACAAATCGTTTCAAGTAGGTCTAGGGTTTCTTGCTCTGAATCTTGTAAATATTTAAGAACGTTTTTATTAAGGTTAAGCATTTTTCAACCCCCTAAGTTTATATGTATTCATTTTATCACATATAAACAAAAATATCAATTAACATTATAGGCAATTTAATTAATATTATTAAAGGATAAAGTGATAATTCAAGTCCCTTTACTTAATCACTATAAACAAAAAATCGGTCTGTGCCAAACCTAAAGGTTCGACTCAAACCGATTTGGTGCACCATTTGAAAACAAGGTTGAACTTTCAAGCTCTTCAAGTTTAATGGTTTCCTCTTTTCCGTTTACGTTATATACTATTTTGAAGTCATCATCGCTTACGTATATCGCATTGATAAACGTGTCGATAATTTTTCTTTTTCCGTCTTGTTTACTTATGTCTATCTTACGGAAATTATGCAGTGCCATCCTGAAATGTTCTTGCGAAAAGATAGGCGTTTTTATCTTTTCTTTTGCGATAGCTTCGCCGATTTCATCTCGCTCTTTTTCAAGTTCGCCCAAACGCTGTAATAACGTTTGCGTTGCAAAGCCTTTTTGAACGGTGTTTACGATATTTTCTATCCCTTGATTTTTATCCTTTAACTGTTCTTCTAATTTCGGCAACATCGTGCTTTCCGTGAATTGAAGATTGTAAAGGGCTTCGGAAAGTTGTTCAATAACATCGTCTTTTTGTAAGAACTCCATCGTCTTATAAACAATGAACGCCTCTAACTTGTCCTTATGGAGCATCTTCTTATCGCATTTGTGTTTCTTTTGACGAACACACGCATAATAACGATGAACTTTTCCCGTATGGCTTGTTCCTGCTTGCGCTACCATCATTGCATTACACTTTGCGCAAAAGAGTTTAGTCGTCAATAAATAATCGTCATCGGCGGTATGTCTTGCAGGTGCTTTTGCGTTTTTAGCGATTTCTAACTGAACGGCATTGAATATATCCACTTTCACAAGGGGCGGAACGCTATTTTCAATTTTGATACCCGAATGATTGTATTCGCCAATATAAACACGGTTGGTTAATATGTATCTTACAGCGTTATAGCGAAGCGGTTTGCCGTTTTTACGCAAGATTTTTCTTTCTTCCAAATTCTTATGAATATCTTTGACGGTTTTGCCGTCGTAAGCCATTTGGAATATCTCTTTTACGATAGGGGCAGATACGGGGTCAATCTCAAGTTTACGCTCTTTATTGATAACGTAACCAAACGGAACATTCCCACCGTTCCACAAACCTTTTAAAGCGTTTTCCGTTAAACCGCGTTTAACCTTTTCAGAAAGTTCGGCGGAGTAGTATTCCGCCATTCCTTCAAGCACTGATTCAAGCAAAATACCTTCCGAACCCGAACTTATCGTTTCCGTAGCAGATACAACACGAACGCCGTTTTTCTTGAGTAGGTGTTTATAATGAGCCGAATCGTAACGGTTACGAGAAAAACGGTCCAACTTCCACACAAGAATCATATCAAAAGCGCCTTTATAACTGTCTTTTATCATCTTTTGGAAGTTAGGTCTATTATCCGTTTTCGCCGTCAATGCACGGTCAATGTACGTATCAATGACGGATATATCGTTGTATTCGGCATATTGCATACATTCACGAAGTTGACCTTCGATAGATTCTTCACGTTGATTATCGGAAGAATACCGTGCATAAATTACAGCTCTCATTTTTATTTCTCCTATTGTTTTTATTGTATTATATTAAAAACTGTGTAATAAAATTGATAAATACTTTTGCAAAGGAATTATTCTCTATTAAAAATATAATCAATTTCATCATATTCTAAACTATGGTCCGTCTCTCTATAAAAATCATCCATATCATATTCTTCCGCCTTTAAATAAGACGTTACCATCGATTCAGCACCACCAACATTAATAGACAAAGAATCTATAAAATCCTTGTTTATCACAATATCCTTTGGAAGTGAACTTATTTTTTCGTTTATTTCTTCTAG
>JAGASB010000223.1 GCA_017621955.1 Clostridia bacterium
GAAGTCTTTTTCGCAAGGCAGTAAACGACGCCACACGACGTTTATAAACTCTTAAAAAAGGCGCGACGACGCTTATGCACTACACTATCAAAATTCTTCCATTGATTTTGAATATTTAAGTTGTCTTCCAAGTTGGAGTTGGTTTCAATATGTAAAAGGTCGCCTTTTTTTAGCATATTTAAAATTTCGTTAATGAGTGCGGTGGCAATACCTTTGCCACGATATTCGGGAAGAACACCTATTAATCCTAAATCAATAATATTTGGGTGCTTTATAGATTTTAGGGTTCTTATTATTGCAGGCAAAGTAAGTCTTCCACCACTCTTTTGCAAAGCCTTACCGATTGATGGGAAACAAATTCCAAACGCAACAATATTGTCGTCTTTATCAAGAATCACGGCAACGTGATTAACGTCTATAATCAACTTAAAACTTGATATAAGGCTTTTTTTCATTTTTTCAGTAAACGGTACCGACTGATAAATATCAATATACGTTTTATCTAAAATTTCAAAAAATCCGTCGCCATATTTTTTAACGAAGTCACGGGCGTTCTTCGCCGTTCCAAAACGAAGATTATACTTTTTCATCATCATTGCAGAAAGGCGTGGAATTCGCTCATCTGGCTCTTTGGGATAGTAAAGTTTTCTTTCTATCCAGTCGACTTCCTTTTGGTAGCCTTGTGCTTCGATAAGTTTTTGGTAGTAAGGATAGTTATACTGCTCTTCAAAGGTAGCAAGTTGGTCAAAGCCTTCGATTAAAAGCCCCTCTCTTTCAAGGTCTGAAAAACCAAGCGGACCAACAACGGTATCCATTCCCTTTTGTTTTGCCCACGATTCAACTGCACCAAAAAGCGCATTTGCGACTTCTTGATTGTCAATACTGTCAAAACGAGTGAAGCGTACACGTTTTTGATTCCACTTTTCATTGCTTACACGTTGCAAAATACCCGAAATTCTACCCACAGTTTTTCCCTTTTCTTTTGCAAGATAATAAACTGCTTGGGCTTGGTCGTCATAGACGTTATTTTTCTTAAACAGCGCCTTTTCATCCATATAGAGCGGGGGAGCAAAGTACGGACAATTTTTATAAAGCCTAAGCGGAAAATTTATAAATTCTTTAACGTCCTTTTTGCTTTTAACTTCCACAATCTCAATCATACTTTATCACCTGTGTATTGCGTAAAAACTTATGCCGACCGTATCGGGTCCACAGTGGCTACCTGCCGTGGGATTTACGACAACGATTTCCGTTGTTAAATCTTGACCGAACTCGTCTTTTAATCTTTTTTCTAAGTCTTTTGCAAGTTCAAGTGCGTCGCTATGCCCGATAATAACTCTATGATTTTTTATATCGCATTGAAGCGTTCTAACGTAGTCAAGCATTTTTTCAACAGTTGCGACTTTTCCCCTTGCCTTTGCAACGGAAGCCATAATCCCGTCAGAGTTCATCGTAAGTATCGGGCGAATTCCTAAAAGTCCACCCATTGTGGCAGAAAAACCGCTTACCCTACCGCTACGAGCGAAAAACTTTAAGTCGTCCGCATAAAAGTAAACGGCAAATTTATCTATTTCCGTCTTAGCCCAGTCAAGAATTTCTTCAACCGTTGCACCTTTTTTGTGTAGGTCACCGATTTCTTTAACTATGTTATAACTAAGAATTGTTATGCCCTTAGTGTCTATGGTATAAATAGTCCTTTCGGGATATTTTTCTTTAAGTTCGTTTATAGCAACGTTCATAGCGTTGAACGTTCCACTCATCGCAGTAGAAAAATGAACGTACAAAATATCGTTACCTTCTTTTAATACGGGTTCAAAATAAGACGCATATTTTGCAGGCGACAAACCACTTGTAGTAGGAAGCGTGCCTTTTCTAAGCATACCGTAAAAACTTGCATAATCAAAATTTTCAAAATCTTCGTAAGGATATACGGTGGTATCGCCATATTGATAAGGCATACTGATTAATTTATATCCATATTCTTTGGCATCTTCTGGGGTTATGTCGGTATCCGTATCGGTAAATAGTTGTAACATTGTTTTTCTCCTTTGTATAATTCTTGTTTGTTTTTATTTGCTTTTAATAAATCCTAAGGCTTTTGAAATTTCCATCACGATTAGCGGAACAAGCGAAAGTCCTATTCCTAAAAGATACATTTGCCACGGTAAAATAGTAAGCCCGAACGCATCTTTAACACCAGGAACGAACATTACGAACGCAACGAGCGAAAGTGACCCTAGCACCGCAAGATTGAGTTTTTTGTTCGTAAATAAGCCGATTTTAAATATCGAGCGTTCTGAACGCATATTGAACGCTTGAACTAATTGTGAAATAGAAAGTGTCATAAACGCAAGCGTTTGACCGCCTATAAGCGTATTTGTATAAGTTCTGCCAACGTAGAACGCTATGAGTGAGAGTGCACCGAACATTAAACCTTGAAGCGCTATCTGCAAACCGTAGCCGTGTGCAAAAAGACTTTCGTTCTTTGGCTTAGGTCTTTTGGTCATAACGTCCTTTTCAACGGGTTCCATTCCTAGCGTTATTGCAGGTAAACTGTCAGTTACAAGGTTTATCCACAAAAGTTGCATTGACAGCAATGGTGAAACTTTTGAAACTAGCATTGCAACGAACACAAGTACAACTTCGCCGATATTCGTGCCAAGCAAAAATCCAACCACCTTTTTAATGTTCGAATAAATGCCACGGCCTTCCCTAACCGCATCGACAATGGTCGCAAAGTTATCGTCAGTTAAGGTCATATCGGCAGCGCCTTTCGCAACGTCAGTACCCGTTATACCCATTGCACAACCGATATCCGCCGCCTTTAACGCAGGTGCGTCGTTCACGCCGTCGCCCGTCATTGAAACCACTTGACCTTTTCTTTGCCAAGCCTTAACTATTCTAATTTTATTTTCGGGTGAAACACGAGCGTAAACCGAAACTTTTTCTACCGTGTTAAATAGTTCGTCGTCGCTCATTTCGTCAAGCTGTGCGCCCGTTATTGCCATATCGCCGTCAACGTAAATGCCAATCTCTTTTGCTATTGCCGTTGCCGTTACGACGTGGTCGCCCGTTATCATAACAGGTTTAATGCCTGCTTCACGGCAAATTCTTACCGCTTCTTTTGCCTCGGGCCTTGGTGGGTCAATCATTCCCACAAGTCCCATAAAGGTTAAACCGTTTTCAATATCTTCGCTAGTAAGTTGGTCGGGCAAGGTGTCTATTATTTTATAACCTACTGCAAGCACCCTTAAAGCCGATGAACTCATTTGCTCGTTAATGCGTTTTGCCTTTTCAAAGTCGCCACTAATACAGCGCTTTTCCATCATATCGACAGCGCCCTTAACTATTACCACGTTCTTGCCGTCGATTACGTTTACCGTACTCATAAGTTTTCTATCAGAATCGAACGGTATGCCCGCAATTCGTGGATAGTCGCTATTAAGTTGGTCTTTTTTGAGTCCGTTTTTATATGCCGCTAAAACTATCGCCGTTTCAGTGGGGTCGCCTATATGAACTTCTTTTCCGTCTTCAAAAACAACCGAACCGTCTGAACATAGCGTGCCGTAAGTTAAAAGTTTTTTAACTAATTCGGTGTTGTTTTCCCCTATATCTTCAACGCCGTCTTGCCCGTCAACGAACGCTTTAACAAGCGTCATTCTATTCATTGTGAGCGTGCCCGTCTTATCCGAACAGATTATTGAAGCACTGCCAAGCGTTTCAACGGCAGGAAGCCTTCTAATTATAGCGTTCTTTTTAACCATACGCTGAACGCCGATTGCTAAAACTATGGTTACTATTGCGGGTAAACCTTCGGGGATTGCGGAAACTGCAAGCGATACAGCCGTCATAAACACGTCAAGAATATTAAGATTTGCGATGACACCTACAACAAAGATTATCGCACAAGCGCCAAGCGCAAGGAAACCCAAGTATTTTCCAAGGAGAGCAAGCTTTTTTTGTAAGGGAGTTTGCGTTTCAGCTTCGTTCGATAAAAGGTTTGCAATCTTGCCCATTTCGGTATCCATACCGATAGCCGTAACGACGGCAACAGCCGTGCCATAAGTTATTGAACAGCCCGAAAAAACCATATTTGTCCTATCGCCAACCGAAGCGTTTACATCTACCAACGCATTTGCGTCTTTTTCGGACGGAACAGATTCGCCCGTCAATGCACTTTCTTCACTTTTTAGGCTTACACTCTTAATAAGTCTTGCGTCAGCAGGAACAAAGTCGCCCGCTTCAAGAAGTATTATATCGCCAGGAACAAGGTCGCTTGCGTTTATAATCTTTTCTTCACCGTCACGAATTACCCTTGCGTGCGGTGCAGACATATTCTTTAACGCATCAAGCGCCCTTTCCGCTTTATTTTCTTGCGCAACGCCCATAATCGCATTTAGTACTACGATTAAAAGTATTAGAACGGGTTCAAAAAGTTCGCCCCACGTTCCGTGGTTTACGCCTTCAAATATTGCGATTGCAAACGACACTACCGCCGCCACAAGCAATATTATAATCATCGCATCTTTGAACTGCTCTAAAAATTTAATAAACGTTGACTTTTTCTTTTTTTCTTGTAGTTTGTTTTCGCCGTACTTTTGTTTTAACTCATTAACGGCTGAACTTGAAAGTCCTTTTGAAAGGTCGGTGGAAAGTTCTTTTACTACGCTTTCCCCTGTCATACTAAACGGTGTCAATTTAATAGTCTCCTTTTTTATTACTTATAAAATATAATATTTATATTAATTTAATATAAACAATATTACATTAATATATTGCCATAAAACTTATTTATTAACCCTACGGTTAAAACTTAGGCGTTAAGTTCAATTTTTCACATATAGTAAGCGCAAACTTAAACGCACTTTTAGGTCCGTTTGCAGTTATAACGTTTTCACAAACTTCAACTTCCGTTCCCGTGTATTTTTCGCCAAGTGAGTTTATA
Organism: Clostridia bacterium; assembly: GCA_017621955.1. Next base: position 4,946 of record JAGASB010000223.1, read on the forward strand.
AAATCGGGTGCAGGATAGCAAGTTGCCTTATTAACCGATAAAAGACCGTTATCTGCAAGCACTACCGCAGGCGAAGCGCAAATGGCACTAACAAGTTTTTTGTCTTGTATGGCTTTTTTAATTGCCTTTACCGCCTTTTCGCACGATGAAATATTTGTTGCACCAGGCATTCCACCAGGAATTATAAGTGCATCGTAATTATCAAGGTCTACGCTATCTATAACAGCATCGGCTTTAATCGTTATGCCGTGCGAACTTTTTATATACTCTCCGTTTACTGATATAATATCGCACTTAGCGCCCGTTCTTCTTAAAACGTCAACGGGGGTAAGCGCTTCAAGTTCTTCGCTCCCATCTGCAATAAATACTGCTATCTTTTTCATAGTTTCTCCTTTATGTCAAATAAAATTATAAGTATAATTTTAACATAAAAATATTGCACTGTCAATTTTAAAAGAACTTGGAGCATTTTTCCAAGTTCTTTTTTGAGATATGATATTACGGTTTTCTAATAAGTTCAACCGGTTTTTCTTTGGATATTCTCATAATCGGGAAAACCGAAGATATTATCGCCGTGAGTAAACTTACACCAAATATTATCAATACTTGCCTTACGCCAAAGATTGCAAACGCAACCGAAATATACATAACGTTCATTATATACATATTGACAAGTACACAACCTATCGCAGTTATCGCCGTTGCCAAAATTGCGTTTACTACCGCCATAACGATACTTTCTATGGTAAATATAGATAATATATTCTTGCCGTTTGCGCCCAAGCATCTTAATATCCCTATGGTAGAGCGTTTATTAATTACACTTGTTGAAATGTAGTTAAAGAACATAAAGACGGAGAACACTGCCAAGACGATTGATGCGTATAAGAAAAGGTCTGCCGACTGACGTATGGTTTTTTCGTTGTGCGAAATTGTGTTTATTACCGTATTGCCGTACCAATTAAGCGCTAAACCCGAAGTACTGCACATATATTCGGCAATTCTTCTTGTCCCAAACAGGCTTCCGTTCGGTGAAAACATTAACCTTGCAAAATCGCCTTGTCCAGAGAAAATATTAAACTCCGACATAAGGTTGTAGTTTTGAACGTAAATGCTGTTTTCAATGCCACAATAAATACCGACGACTTTTAGTTGTTTTGTTATAAGATTATCCGTGTTGTTTTCACGCTTGGTTACGGTAACCGTTCTAACACGTTCGCTTGACGAAAGCCCTAACAGTTCAAAAACCTTGTCTAAACTTTGCTTTCTTTCGTCTTTATCCGTGCTGTTGATTATTAGATTTATGTTTGTTGTAACCGTAGCCCTATCACTTTCTAACCACTCTGCGTAAAAAACTTCGGTTAAGTTTTTGGGGTGAATTAAAATCTCATCGTCTTTAAGAGTGCTATTTTTTCCATATTCCCCAATAAACGATATAACGTTATTATAGTTGCATTGATTTATTGAGTAAACGTAGTCAGTGGCTTGATGCGCGTTCTTTCCGCTTTTAACTGACCAACTTGAATCGCCCGAATAAAAAACGGTTTTTAAGAGATTGCCTTTTGCCTTATACCACTAACGGTATCCTTGTGGCATAAACAAACACTTTTGTGCACCCGAATTTATATAAGCGTTAAAATCAGCTGAAAGTGTTTGATAACTAGAACTGTTAGAAGCACTATCCATAAGCGGATTATATTTTTCAGGGATAGAACCGCAGTCGATAAGCCAACTATTCTAAACGACATTGAGTTTACAGTAATCAACTTATCTAAAAGGTCTTCTCTTTTTTCAACCGGTTGTTCATTTATAAGTGCACCGTTTAAGTAATATAAAATACTGTCAGCAAGATAGGTCGAAATTGCAATTTCGCAGTTGGCGTTATATATTGAACTTGCATAAAAATTTTCGGGCATATATGGATATTTGCCTGCAACTATTTTGTAGTTAAACTTGCCTATTTTACCATCTTGACTTATCTCATCTTTATTAAACTCTATCATACCGTTTACTTTGTTGGTATAATAGTTTTTGCCACGATAAGTGTGCATAACGCTTATTTCTTGTATGGTCTTTTCGTTATAAGTGCTTCCGCTAGTGTTGGTATCAAAATAATAAATGCCTTTTATAGCGTAGCCCGTTTGCCTTTCTACCTCTGTAATTTTATCTTGCGAAAGCCTTACCGTATATTCGTCGCCAAACTCTGAATTTACAACGTATTTAGCGCTTGTCATTATTGACGGTGTATTTGACTGTTTTAGTTGATAGTTTATAACGTCTGCCGTGTTAAAGTTTGCAATGGTGTCAAACATTCCAAAACAGCAAACGCCACGGCTGATAAAAACACCGTGAAGATTAGACGGAGCGGTTTTACACCTAAACTTTTAAGCCCAAGTGAAAATGCACTCTTAAACTTCATTTGGCTCTTTTTAAACTTTACAGGTTGGGTGGGATTTTTAAGTTCGACTTCTTTTGTCGGCTCTTTTTCCCTACAACTCAACTTTTCTATAATTTCTATTTTCTTTTTATTCTTAATTGCATCCGCAAGCAGTCCCTTTTCCTTTTCTGTTAAGTCCGCACCGTTTTTAATGATTAACCCGTTATCTTGCTCTCTAATATTTTCACTTATTTCGTTTTCGTTAAAAGTTATATCTTCAACGATATTTCCGTCAACTAACCTAATAATTCTATCGGCATATTTTTCGGCAAATTCAGTATCGTGCGAAACAACGATAACTAATTTTTCCTTGGACAACTTTTTTAATATGTCAAAAACTTGAATACCCGTGTTTGAATCAAGTGCGCCCGTAGGTTCGTCCGCAATGATAATTTTGGGGTTTTTGACAAGCGCCCTTGCTATTGCAACACGCTGTCTTTGTCCGCCCGAAAGTTCACTTGGCTTTCTGTGTTTAAGGTCGGTTATATCTACCGTTGATAATAGATTATCTAATTGGTTTTGGTTTAGCGTCTCACCTTGAAGTTCCATTGCAATTGCAATGTTTTTTTCTACCGTATATTCGTTTAATAGATTATACTCTTGAAACACAAAACCTATAAAGGTGTTCCTATAACTATCGTATTCTTATGCGTTAAAATGCTTAAACGACTTGCCATAAAGCGAAACTTCGCCTTCATCAAACCCGTCAAGCCCACCTATTACGTTAAGCAAGGTTGTTTTACCACAACCGCTTTTACCCGTGATAAAAATCATACCCGTTTGAGCAAACGTCATACTTACGCCGTTAAGTGCAGTAACGTTGCCCGATTTGGTTTGATAAATTTTCTTTACGTTCTTTATTTGTAAAATATTTTCTCCCAAAAACTGTGCGTTTATTGTACTATCGCCTTTTATTATAGGACAATTTTTTACAAAACACAATAAAAGATATTGTTTTATTGTTTAAATATTTAAAGTATCTTGCCATAGATAGAAAGCGTTGTCAATCAACAACGCTTTTATTCTCTTTATTTATCTGCCAAACTTTTTCATTAAAATTTGGCGAAGTTCGTCATCGCTTAACTCTTTCTTTTGTTCACGCTTTTTCTCTGCGTCACGTCTACCTTGCTTTCTTTCCATATCGGTTTTTTGGTTGCCCACCGCTATACCGTGGGGAAGTTCGGTAGTTTTCATAGTGAGTGAAATTTTCTTCTTGACGGTATCAACGCCCAAAACTTTAACTTTAACCAAGTCGCCAACTTTCAATACGTCTGACGGGTGCTTAATGTAATTGTCGGAAATTTGAGAAATATGCACTAAACCGTCTTGATGAACGCCGATGTCTACGAACACACCAAAGTCGATAACGTTTCTTACCGTACCGTTAATTTCCATACCTTCTTTTAAATCGGCAAGGTCCATAAGGTCGCTACGGAGTATAGGTTTCGGTAACGTATCACGAATATCACGACCGGGCTTTAATAGTTCTGCAACGATATCTTGAACGGTCGGCACACCAACGCCACATTCTTTTGCAGCGTTATCCCAACCCTTTTGCTCTATCTTTGCTTTAATATCGCCTATCTTTCCGTTTGCCACGTCGTCAAGCGTATAGCCCGTGAACGCAAGCAGTTTTTCAACTGCGGGATAACTTTCGGGGTGAACGCCCGTATTATCTAAAACGTTTCCGCCAACGATACGCAAGAACCCTGCGCACTGCTCAAACGCTTTTGCGCCGAGTTTTTTAACTGACAAAAGGTCTTCTCTTTTAAGGAAAGGTTTTTCCGCCCTATACTTAACGATTTCTTTTGCGATACCCTTATTTAAGCCTGCAACGTAAGAAAGTAGGCTTGGTGAAGCGGTGTTAAGGTCAACGCCAACGCTATTAACACAGTCTTCAACAACACCGCCCAAAACTTCTTCAAGTCTTGCTTCGGGCATATCGTGTTGGTACTGACCAACGCCTATTGATTTAACGTCAATTTTTATAAGTTCAGCAAGTGGGTCTTGAAGTCTTCTTGCGATTGAAACGGCACTTCTTTGCGTAACGTCAAAATCAGGGAATTCTTCCGCACCGAGTTTACTTGCACTGTAAACCGAAGCACCCGCTTCGTTTACTACTGCGTACGCCAAATCTCTTCCGCTTTCTTTAATCATATTCGCAACGAAAATTTCACTTTCCTTGCTTGCCGTTCCGTTCCCGATTGAAACGACGTTTACTTTATGTTTATCTATAAGTTTTAATAAAACTGCCTTTGCTTCTTCAATTTTGTTTTGGGGTGGCGTAGGATAAACCACCGCCGTATCCAAAACGTTACCTTCGCTGTCGATAACAGCAATCTTACAACCCGTTCTGTACGCAGGGTCAAGACCTAAAATAGTCTTGCCTTTTAAAGGTGGCTGTAAAAGAAGCGGACGAAGATTAACTTCAAACATTTTTATTGCTTGCTCACTTGCCTTTTCGGTAAGTTCGTTTCTAACTTCCCTTTCAACCGACGGGAATATTAGCCTTGAATAAGCGTCCGCACAAGCAAGTGCAACCACGTTTGCGCACTCCGTTTGATTTTTAACGTATACGCTTTTAACCGCTTCGATAAACGCTTCGGTATCAACCGTAACCGAAACCTTTAAACACTCTTCATTTTCGCCACGGTTGACTGCAAGAATTCTATGCGACGGAATTTTAGCAATTTTTTCACTGTAATCAGCGTACATATCGTACGTTTTTGCGTTTTCGTTTTCCAAAAGTTTACAAGAAAGTTCACCCACTTCAAAAATCTTTTTACGGAGTGTTTTTCTCAGTTCAGCATCGTCCGAAACCATTTCTGCAATGATATCAGATGCCCCTGCAATAGCCTTTTCAACACTTTCAACGCCCTTTTCTTCACTGATAAATTCTTGCGCTTTTGCATTAAGGTCAGCGTCAGTTTGCTCTAAAATAAAATCTGCAAGCGGTTTAAGTCCCTTTTCGGTTGCAACCGATGCACGAGTCTTTCTCTTTTGCTTAAACGGACGGTAAATATCTTCTGCTTCGGTAAGCGTTTCTGCCCCTGCAAGCGCAATCATAATTTCGTCAGTCATCTTGCCCTGTTCGGTGATTGATGCGGCGATTTCTTCCTTTCTTTTATCTAAGTTTCTTAAATACTTTAATCTATCTGAAAATTCACGAAGCACTTGGTCGTCGCAAGACCCCGTCATTTCTTTACGGTATCTTGCAATAAACGGAATGGTGTTACCTTCATCTATAAGCGATATAATATTTGCAGAGTGGTCTGCACGCAAGCTGAATTCTTTTGATAATTTTAACGAATAGTCCATATTTATACCTTTTTACCTTTTCTTTTTCTAATTTCTTTAACGGTGTTTTCATAGCCGTTGTTTTTTGGATTATAATAAACTTTACCCTTTAACTTGTCGGGTAAATACTGCTGGTCAACGTATCCACCAAAATCGTGTGGATATTTATAGTTAGCAGTGTTTTTCTTATCTTCGCTAGATGCGAAAACGTAATTTTTAAGATGTGGTGGAACGTTGTCGTCCTTGACGTTTACAGCGTCGGCTTCTGCCGAATACATCGCCTCAACTACCGTGTTTGATTTTTCGGCTTCACAAACGTAAATTACCGCTTGTGATAACGGAATAAGCCCTTCGGGCAGTCCTAAGTTTTGGTATGCTGTTAGCACACTTGTTGCCACCACTAATGCGTTGGGGTCTGCCATACCCACGTCTTCTGCTGCGTGAACTACCACACGCCTTGCAAGAAGTAATGGTTCGCAACCGCCCTTAATCAATCTTTGCATATAGTATAGTGCAGCGTTCGCATCGCTTCCCCTTAGACTTTTACAAAACGCAGACAATATGTCATAGTAAAGATTTTCATCAAACGATAACGCTTTTTGCTGTATACTCTCTTCTGCATCTTTAAGTGTAACGGTTATTTTTCCATTATCATCAGGGGCGGTGGTCAGCGTTGCAAGTTCAAGTGCGTTATACGCTACTCTTAAATCACCTGCCGATGCTTTTGCGATATGTTCTAACGCTTCTTCTTTAAAATCTAAGTCGTAATTTCCAAGTCCGTTCACCTTATCGTTAAGCGCTTTTTTAAGTGCCTTTATAATGTTTTGTTCGGACAAGCGTTTAAGTTCAAACACCCTACACCTTGAAACGATAGCGGGTGTCATTGCCGCATAGGGATTTTCAGTGGTTGAACCTATAAAAATAATATCGCCCTTTTCTATTGCAGGAAGCAAACTGTCGCTTTGCGTTTTATTAAACCTATGGCACTCATCTAATAAAAGATAAGTTTTCTTGCCGTACAGTTTTGCGCTAGTTTGAGCATCTTCAACAACCTTTTTAACGTCGGCAACGCCACTGTTTACGGCGTTTAGTTTAACAAAGTTTCCGTCCGTGCCGTTTGCTATAACGTTGGCAAGCGTGGTCTTACCACAACCGGGGGGTCCCCAAAAAATACAACTGCCAAGCCTGTCAAGTTTTATCGCACGGCGAAGCAAGCCCGTTTCGGACACGATATGCTCTTGCCCTAAAAAATCCGAAAGCGTTTTTGCACGCATACGCTCTGCAAGTGGTACGTTTTTATTTTTGTCTACTGCTAAATCAAATAAATCCATAGATTTATTTTACCATATTGGATATTTTTTTTCAAGTCATAATACAATATAATATGACTAAAACGTTAAACTCTTTTTTAGAAACCTTAATATTTTTCATTTTAATTGCCTTTGCAATTATACTTTCGTTTGCGGGCGACTTTTCTACTGCCGTAATTGACGGTATAAATTTATGGTTTGCGTGCGTTCTGCCATCGCTTTTTCCATACTTTATCATAACCACTTTATTATCCACCCTAAAAGTTACGGGCAAAATCTCAAACGCACTTTCACCCCTAACCAAACGACTCTTTAACGTAAACGGCTCTATTGGTTACGCACTTTTTATGAGCATTATTTCAGGCTACCCTATGGGCGCAAAAATAGTTTCCGACCTTAAAGATGGCGGTATGCTTACCGACACGGAAGCCACACGCTCAGCCGCACTTTGTTCCACTTCTTCACCCGTGTTCTTAATCGGTAGCGTAGGAAGTCTTATGTTCAAAAACGCCTTTTTCGGCTTAATGCTTTTTATATGCCACATAATTTCAATAGTTTTAGTAGGCGTTATTTTTTCCTTTTATAAAAGAAAAGAAAAATCGACGGCTAACTTTAACGCCTTTACACCAACTAAACTTGATAATCTTTTATACGATAGCGTGTATTCAGCGGTTACTTCTTCGCTTTTGGTGGGTGGTATCATAACGCTTTTTTACTTGATAACCGAAGTTTTGCTATCGTTTAACGCCCTAAGTCCATTGACCTTTCTTTTTGAAAGCGTTATAGGCGATAAGCATACCGCACAAGGATTAGTGCTTGGCATTATTGAAAGTACCCGTGGACTAAAAACTCTTGCTGGGGGCGGAATAACCTTTCTTTCTTTGCCCGTTTGTGCGTTTATTTGTGGGTTTGGCGGTATTTCTGTGATTATGCAGTCGCTTGCGTATCTTAAAAAAGCAAAAATAAAAACCGCCCCGTTCCTTTTTGCAAAGTTACTATCGGCGGTTATAAATTTTGTTATCGGTTTGGTTTTTTCCTTACTTTTTATTTAACTTATCAATATATTCTTCCACTGCCTTAGGAACGTATTCACTAACGTTTCCTTTAAGTTCTAAGATATTACGCATTGCGCTTGAACTTATATGCACAAGTTCCTTTGGCGTAGGGATATAAAGCGTTGTCATTTTAGGATACATATCACGGTTATAACGTTCCATCGTGGTTTCATACTTATAATCGTCAAGGTCCCGTATGCCACGCACGTTTACCGTGACACCACTTTCTTTCATAAAATCAACAAGCATACCCGTAAAGGTTTGAACGTCCACCCTATCGTCACCCAAAAAAGTGTTTTTTATCATATCCGTTCGTTCACTTAAACTGAACATAGGTTTTTTATCGACGTTTACGCCAACTGCCACCACGACTTTATCAAATATTTCCAAGCATTTTCTTATTACGAATTCGTGGCCTTTGGTAAGTGGGTCAAACGTGCCTGCAAACACGCAAGTTTTCATATTACTCTCCCTTTTTGAAAAAAGTTAAATGTACTCTACCGTATTTTCTTTTATCATAAACGGTAAGTCCGCAAATTTTGTCTTCAAACGGCTTTTCATCTTCAAAAACGACTATTCCGTCATTGTTTAGCGCACTTTCCACCACGCTTAAAGCCTTTATGCCAAGGTCAGTTTTATACGGTGGGTCAATATATATAACGTCAAACTTGTCCGTTGTCGTTTTTAATAAGGTTATCGCATCGTAATTACTTATACGATACTCATCGTCAACTTTAAGTTTTGCAAGATTTTTTTTGAGCAGCTCTAAACTCTTTTTAGATGCGTCGTTAAAGGTAACGCTGTTCGCACCCCTTGAAAGTGCTTCTATGCCCATAGCGCCCGTACCACAAAACAAGTCTAGAAAGTTACTGCCATAAATCTTAAACTGCAATATATTGAAAAGACTTTCCCTAACCTTGTCCGCTGTGGGACGTATATCCGTTCCGCTAAATTCGTTTAGCGCCCTGCCTTTATATTTACCACCAACTATTCTCAAAATTATTCTCCGTAAATAGCACGGTGCTTTGCCTTAATCATTTCTTGCTGACGTTCAATCTTTTTAGCACCAAGGATATATGATATACCAACAGTCAACATAATTACAGGGATTGCTAAAAGCGCCCAATAATACATATACGGGTCAACCACGATAGGTGCGTCTTCAACAACGGGAATATTCGCACGAGTAAACGCGAACACCATCATATATATAAACGAAGCGATTACACCCGCACCCGTATTATTTGGTCCGACTGCAAAAATCAATACCGTATGAATTAAAAGTAGCACAACTAAGGGTACGCAAGATATTCCACCGAATAAAAAGCCTTTCCACGCCTTGTATTCTTCTTTAAGTTTTAAGGGAAGTTCTTCACCCGTTTCAATAATGCGCATACGCTCTAAGTCGTTTGCAACACGGGCTTTAAGTGCATTTTGTCCGTCTTTATACGACGTTGCGGCAACGATAAAAACGTAAAGCGCAACGTTTAGCACCAAAAGAACGTACTTTAACCAAACTAAACTTGGGTCGGTAATAGCCATTATGCTAATTGCAATCATTGCTGCAAAAAACAAATAGCAAAACGAAATGAACGATTGTTTAATGTAAAACCACATATTTTCACCTATGTAACGTATATTTTTTGCGCACGAAGCGCAACCTTTGTCAAAATTTCATAACTTATCGTGCCGTACTGTTTAGCAAGCACGTCGGCATCTTCTAATATAGGGTAAAACCCTGAAAATAGACCGTTTACCGCACTCACGTCCATACACCGATTGTTAAAAATCTCTTGCGTGTTTTTGCGGTCAAGTCCATCGGCATATCCATAACGGACAAGCGAAATATCCCTATCCTTTTCAGATTTTAAGTCGCCGTAAAGCGCAACGTCATTAGCGTTAAGGTGGCGTGTTTTAAGAACGGGGGCGTACACTTTCATAATCGGTTTAACTTCAATTAAACTACTATTAAACGGCTTGTAACCGTAAAGCAATATTCCTATTCTTACCATATCTGCTTGAACGCCTGATAAAAACCCACCGCTTGCCGATATATGGCATATTGCTTTATTATTATAACCTTTAACAAGATTATTTGCAAGCAAAAATTTATTTTGCGCAACATTTAACGATTTTTTATTTTGTGGACAAGCAAAATGAGAGAACATTCCGCCAAGTTTTACCCTTTCGCTCCCCTTTATCGCCATTAAAATTTCATTTAGTTCTTTTAAGTCGTCAACGCCTGCCCTGTTCATGCCACTATTAAACTTGACGTGAACGCATACCGTCTTGTTTTGCCGACAGCACTCTTTATCTAGTGCGATTATACTTTCAACTCTTTCAACCGCAGGGGTAAGCCTATGAAAAACCACGCTATCAAAATCGCAAGTTAAGGGCGGAATAAGAACTAAAATTTCCTTATCTATACCCGAATTACGAAGCGTTATACCTTCTTCGGTAAGCGCCACCGAAAAACTGTCCACGTCCTTATATAAAGCGTTTGCTACTTTTGATGCACCGTGCCCATAAGCATCAGCCTTTACTACGGCGTTAAATTTTACGCCCTTGTTTAGTTTTCCCTTAATCGCCTTAGCGTTTTCTTTTAACGTAAATAAATCTATAACGGCTTTATTTAACATATTTATATAATATGAAAAACCGACGGAAAAAAGTTTTCCGTCGGCAATTTATTTATAAATTATTCTTCCGCATATTCAGCAATATAAGGCAAGTTCCTATAATATTCCCCACAGTCAAGCCCGTAACCTATAACGAAAAAGTCGGGAATAGTAAATAACGATATATCCGCATCACATTTAACTAAGCGCCTATCGGGCTTATCTAAAAGTGTTATTACCTTTAACGAAAGCGGATTTCTTGCTTTTAGCATTTCAACTAAATATTTAAGCGTTCTGCCCGTATCGATAATATCTTCCACGATTATAACGTGATAACCTTTCACGTCTTTATCTAAGTCCATTGTTATATTAACAGTACCCGAAGAAACCGTTCCATCAAAATAACTCTTAGCACACATAAAACCAATTTCACAAGGAACGGTTATAGCCTTACATAAATCAGCCAAGAACACGAACGCACCTTTAAGAACACTAACTAATAAAATCGGCCTTCCGTCGTAAGAATCGCTAATTTCTTTGCCGACTTTTGCAATAGCCTCTTTAATTTGTTCTTCGGTTATAATAACACGCTTTATTCTTTTGTTAAACTCTTCAATCGTCATAGTTTTCATAACAATCCCTTTCCCTTTTGTGTGTTTTAAAGATTATATCATATAAAAAGACATTTTTCAACAATATATTTAAACTTAAATAAAAAAAGCACCTGACTTTTAATCAGATGCTTCTTGTATTTATTAGTTTCTTGGATTTTTAAGTTGCGCCTGTGCTCGTTATCTTTTGCCCTTAGCGACAAATTGCCCGTTTAATATTAGGCTGTTATCACGATACTATTATCCATATATTTATCCGCCGTAGCGGTTGTATTCAGTTTTAATTTTTTTAAGTTTTTCCCTTATCATTCTTATGTTATATAAACACCTTTACCGTCAAATCTTGCCATTGATTTGGTCTAAGCATGCCGTCTTTTTCCTTTCTATAAGACCTTGCCGATTTATAATCAATCGTAAATTCCCATACCAACTTTTTCATATCGTTTGGCACGTCAATTAAGTCAAAATTCATATACCAATTAAAGCACGTTTCCGTTACGGGAACAATTGTATGAACGAACTGTTTAATCACTTCTCTATCTACGTAGTGTTCGGTAAAATCCATTTTCGACAACAAGAAGTCTTCCACCTTTTTTGCAGGATCTTCTTCCCCGTCTTCGTTTGGAACCATCCCCGCATCAAGAATACGCCTTTTGTTTATAAGTTCGATTTTCTCTTGCTCAATTTCCTTTTTGAGTTCTAAGTAAGATTCTTTCGGGATTTCGTCTTCCAAGCGCATACGAGTTAAACGTTTTAGTTTTTCGTCTAACTTTGCTATCTCTTTATCAACCGTTGCCTTAATTTCCGCCGCTTTTTGATATTCTTGAAACACACCGATTTGATATAAAGACGACACGTTATTTAGAATATCTTTCTTGTTACCCCATAACCCTGCGAAAATATGCCTTGCCATCATTTCTAATTTCCAATCGCATATTTCTCTAAGATTACAACTTTTTGAATCGTCAATCCCTGCTTCAATTCTAATATCCTTAGAACCATAGTTAAGTTGGTTATAGCATTTATATCCATAGATGACTTCGCCGTTTTTATTTTTGCGCCATTTGTTTTTGCGCATTTTATAACCGCATCTACATTTTAATTTCTTCGTCCAAACGTCGCTACTTTCGTGAATGCCCGTTTTGTGAAGAACTTCCCCGTTTTCCGTACGGAATTTACTATATCTTGTACGTTGCTCTCTTATTTGCTTGCATCTATCCCATTGCTCTTCGGATATAATCGGCTCAAAATCGCCTTTTACGTAAAGATAGGTATCTTCGTCACGGTTTATAATAATTTTTTGGTCAAGGAAATTATTTCTTCGTGATTTTAAGTACGCAGGATAGCCTTTATAGGTTGAGTTATGTAGTACTCGTGATACTTTCGCGTTCTCCCATCTAACTAACCCCGAACTATCTTTTCTTTTACGTCGTATCATCTCGTCACGAATTTGAGATATTCCTTTGCCCGCCGAATACATATCGTAAATCATACGCACCGTTTCGGCTTGTTCTTCGTTGATTACGTAAGTTCCTTTTGCCTTGTCTCTATCATAACCAAGAATATTGCCACTTCCATACAAAACGCCCTTGTCTCTACTGATTTTTTGCCCCGCGCGCACACGCTCGGAAATTTTTCTACTTTCTTCTTGCGCAAGCGTTGCCATAATCGTAAGCCTTAGTTCGCCGTCTCCGTCCATCGTCCAAATATTGTCTTCTACGAAATAGACTTCAATACCGTACTCTTTCAACTCTCTCGTAACCACAAGCGTATCAACCGTGTTTCTTGCAAATCTACACACTTCTCTCGTTACGATTAAATCGAACTTCTTTTGTTTAGCGTCTTGTATCATCCTTAAAAATGCAGGTCGCTTTTTCGCTTGCGTTCCCGTAATCCCTTCGTCGATATATTTCTTAATAACATACCAATTCGGGTTTCTATCCGCCACGTCGTCGTACCATTGCATTTGATTTTCTAACGCCGATAATTGCGCTTCGTGTTCTGTGCTTACTCGTCC
>JAGASB010000224.1 GCA_017621955.1 Clostridia bacterium
GGCGCTTTTTCCACAAAAATCTATTATGCAATCGGCAAGCGGATGACTTGACCTTGATTCAAGTGCTGATACAATATTAAATGCTTCTGCCTTATCAACGTCAGAAAATAATTTGTAATCGGTTACCTTGGGCTTCCCAACCGTTATAGTTGCAGTTTTATCAAGCAATACGCAATTAATTTTACAAGCGTTTTGAAGTGCCTCAGCATCTTTAAACAGCACGCCTTCACAAGCGCCACGCCCCGTTGCCGCCATAACGGCTACGGGTGTTGCAAGCCCCAAAGCGCACGGACAAGAAATAACTAATACGCTTATACCAAAGTTAAATGCAGTATAAACGTCCCCTAAAATTACAATCCAAACTATAAACGTTAAAATGGCAATAGAAGTAACTACGGGAACGAAAATGCCTGCAACTTTATCGGCAAACTTTTGTATAGGTGCTTTGCTTGCACCTGCCGTGCGTACAATTTCTATAATCTTGCTAAATAGCGTTTGTTCACCAACCTTTTCGGATTTTATGACGATATATCCGTCCTTAACGATACTGCCTGAACTAACGTTCATACCGACAGAAACTTCTTCGGGAATACTTTCGCCTGTTATCGCAGACTTATCTATCCCTGCCGTACCTTGAACAACCGTTCCGTCAACGGCAACGTATTCACCCGCTTTAAGTATTATTAAGTCCCCCACTTTAAGTTCTGACGTTAGCACGGTTTTTTCTTCGCCATCTAATAAAACGTTTACCGTTTTAGGAATAAGCAAACCAAGTTTTTCAACCGCATCACCCGTCTTGATTTTTGAAAGTTCTTCAAGCCACTTTCCAAGCGTTACTAAGGTTAAAACCATTGCCGAACCGTCAAAAAATGTATGGCTAGGATTATCTTTACCCAAAAATAGAAGTATTGTTAATACCGTACTATAAATAAATGCCGACGCTGAACCTAACGACACCAACGTATCCATATTTGGTGCGCCGTGAAGCACGGCTTTAAAGCCATTTATAAAAAATTGACGGTTTATTATAAGCAATATTAACGCTAGCAAAAATTGTATAGAAAAATTTATTTTGTTATCGGTAAATACAGGCAGTCCTATCATTTTTCCCATACAAAAATACATAAGCGGAATGAGTACGATTAAAGAAATTAAAAATCTTTTTTTAAGTTTTCTTGCACCGTAAAATTTATCTTCTTTTTTAGTGCCAAACTCGTACGCCGTATACCCTAGCTTTTCAACCGTTGCAATTATTATTTGGTCGGATAAAATTCGGTCGTCAAAGTCAACCGTCATTTGCTTTGCCATAAGCGAAACACTCACGTCGTTTACCCCATTAAGTTTTTTTACGTTGCGCTCTATGCCTTGCGAACACGCTGAACAAGTCATTCCACCGACTGTAAACTTTTTAACCATATTTTCTCCTTTTATATTATTTTAGCACAAATATTTAAAATTTCAAACAATATTTAACCCCGAAACCAAACGGAAACGGGGTTAAATACATTAGTGATTTATTATTTCTTGTTTGCTGTGTCTTCTTTTTTATTAACGTTCTTGCACGTTGAACACCCCGAACATTTTGAGCAATCACACCCACAAGAAGTTTTACCTTTCATTTTGTTAATTATGGACGTAGCAATTACTCCACCAACTATTAACACACAAGCAACTATAACTATTATTTCTATCGGTTGCATATTATTTTACCTTTTTTGATTGTTTTTTATCATATATTGATATGCCCCAAAATACAGCTACGGCAAGCACTATAATGATTGGCAAAGTCCAAATAAACGTTCCTATAAGATAGATTATAGTAGAAACTATAAACGACGTTACAAGCCAAAACAAAAGCGTAAAGTTAAACGTTCTTTTTTTAACCGATTCGCCCCTTGCCGCTGCAACCGCAGCAAAACACGGAATCGTTGTCATATTAAAAGCTATAAAAGCAAGCAGTGCAGGAAGCGTTATGCCCGTTGCCTGAATCATTATAGAAACAGCACCAACGCCACCGTCCGATTCAACGTCTACAATTGCACTTGATACTAAACAAGCCGCAAGCGTACCTAAGGTTGATACTACGTTCTCTTTTGCAATAAGTCCGGTTATTGCAGCAACGGCAAATACCCAACCCATCTTTCCTAACTGACTGCCAAAGCCCATTGGTGTAAATATCGGTTGTATTAATTGACCTAATCCGCCAAGAATACTTTTATCCATATTTTCATCGGCTAAATAGTTCCAACCAAAGTCAAAATGACTGATAACCCAAATTACTATCGTGGATGCTAAAATTATAGTAAATGCTTTTTTGATAAAGTGCTTTGCTTTATCCCACAAGAGCATAATTAAATTTCTTAACTGCGGTGCGTGATAAGACGGTAGTTCCATTATAAAGGGTGGCGTTGCACCTTTTAGTGACGTTTTGCGCATAAGTATTACTGCGATTATCGCAGTAAGCATTCCAACAACGTACATTCCGTATGTTATTAAGTCAACGTTACCCACGTTAAAATAACCAACGATAGCACCTGCAACTGCTGTTAAAATAGGTAATTTTGCACCGCAAGAAAAGAACGGTATTACTCTAATAGTAGCAAGTTTTTCCTTTTCATCGGCAAGTGTCCTTGTGTTAATCATTGCGGGAACTGAACAACCAAAGCCCATAATCATTGGCAAAAATGCTCTGCCCGAAAGTCCAAACTTACGAAGCGCCCTATCTAATATGAACGCTATGCGTGCCATATATCCGCTATCTTCAAGTATTGAAAAGAATAAGAATAGTACCAAAATTTGCGGTAAAAATCCAAGTATTGCAAAAATACCGCCAAGTACACCGTCGCAAATTAATCCCGTTACCCAAGCAGGTGCTGATATTAGTGCGCTTGCAACAAGTTCACTTAGCCAACCTGTAAGCACTTCTACTAAACCCATAAGCATTACGCCTGGGGAATTTATTCCACCTGCGCCAAACACACCTTCAAATGCCGTGCCTTCAAGCGAAACCCAACCTTCTGGCAAAAGTCCGCCCAAGAAAAACAAGTTTTCTGAAAAGGTTAAATGGAATATCAAGAATAGTATGCCTAAAAATATCGGTATACCCCATATCTTATGTGTTAAAATTTTATCCGCCTTATCCGACGGCGTTACTATAAATTTATCCTTGTTTTTTCTTTTAAGTGCCGGTGAAAAATATTTTGTTATGTATTTATATCTTGCATCTGCAACCAAGGCTTCAAAATCGTCGCCAAAAATTTCGTCCCTATGCGTTACTTTGAACGCTTCAACCATACTTACCGTATCTTTATGCATTAAAACTTCAACTTCA